>CAZAZA010000072.1:0-15164 GCA_964489495.1 uncultured Bacteroides sp. | reverse complement strand
CCAAAGGGGTCAGTCCCGCGTGCCCGAAGGGGTCAATCACACGCGCCTTTTCCAGCAAGGCGCATCTTTTCAAGTTCTTCGACAAAGCGCCGTTGAGGACGTGTAAGCTTGAAGGGGATTTCGCCCTCTCCCGGTTCTTTCGACTGTATTGTGATGAATGTGGCCGCCCAGAACGGGAAGTCATGCCGGGAGCGTATGCGGACAAACGCGTCAATGACTTTCAGTCTGTCATCGTCGGAATAATCCTCGGTTATGGTCTCGGCTATAAACCGGTCCAAATCGCCGTATTCTGCCAGTTTGCGGACTAACGGCACGTTCATCATGGTTGCAGGAAGCCACTGAGTCCTTATTGGAAAACCGTCGATTTCCACTTTTACGCGCTCGCCAATAGAGCCAAGGCCGGTGACAGGGTTGAACGGGGCGTTGTTGGCGGCAAGCCTGCGATTGTTTTCCTCTATGATTTCCCTTATTTCCGGAAGCATTGCAGGGGAGTGTCAAGCAAGCCGACCAAAAGCCCGGCAAGGTAGCCGTAAATATGAATAACAGCGTTCACAGAGGGGAATAAGAATCCAATCCCAATATATGCCGCCATGACTGACTGGAACCATATTTTTCGCTTCACTTGGAAAGAAAACGAACCTATCAGCGTATATATGGCGCATGACAGTCCTACGGTGGGGATGTCGCTCAAAAAGAATTCCGGCACAATGACAGCAGCCGCATAGGCCATAATCAGCCTTCTTGAGGATATGTCGTAAACAAATGCAGCGCAAAGCAAGCACCATGTATTGATTGCAGCATGAAGCGGGGATGCATGAAAAAACGAATAAGCAACCCTTGCCGTCCAATGACAGCCCTTGCTGACCCCTACCAAGGACCAGTCAGGCGTTATGGCAAACGACAAGCAGACAACTGCCACCGAAACAATCAACGAAATAATTTTTGCCTTTTTCTCGCGTACCATTCTTTTTTTGCTTTATACACCATGATTTTTGCCGCCGACGGCGACAGGTAGAATTTCGGGGCAGGCTGTTCTACTACGTTTGCCACGAGCTGGAACAGGGACACCCCGCTATGGCTCTCTTTTAATTCGACAACCCTCCGGAGTATCTCCTGAAACATCTCTTTCTTCGGCGGCCGCATGTTGTGGAGCTTTTTTCCACGCATCATTCTCGATATCACTACTGCAGCCCTCATATTGCTGACCCAGAATCGGCGGCACGGTTGGTTTACGATGTGTTCAAAAACTTCGTGCATCCGGATGTAGTCGTGCGTACGGATGAACTTATCGTACTCCAGCATGAGTGCGTCGATACGTTCGTAAGAATATTCAAGCGTGCTCCCTGTTGTCTTTGCCATCTTTCCCCTTAGTCTGCAAACCTGTTGTGACGTCCACAAAAATAGTTGTTGCGTGAGTAAAAAGATATAATATCGCTCCCCGAGATTGGGTATATATTTGCAGCTGTAAAAACTACAACACTCTCAAATTTTATTTTATGCCTGGCAATAACACAGTTAAGAGCAAACGCGACATAGCAATGGAGCGAATGAGGTCGAAATATCCGGACAGGAGTTTCGACGATGACGAGGCCTTATTCGGTCAGATTAACGAGGATTACGAGGATTACGATAAAAGGATAGCCGAAAGCAGCGACAGGGAGAAAGCTTTCTCCGACATGTTTACGTCAAACCCAAAGTCTGCCCGCCTGATGATGGAATGGAAGGACGGCAAGGACCCGGTGGCCTCGCTTATTCGCATCTATGGCAAAGAGGATATTCTTGCCGCCATCGAAGACCCCGAGAGGCTTGATGCCATAGAGCAGGCCAACAAAGAGTTTGCCGACAAGGTTGCGCAGAATGATGAATATGAAGCGCAATATGAGAAAAACCTGCCTGAGAGCCTCAAGGCTATTGACGAATGGGCATCGAAGGAGGGCGTTAGCGACGATGTTATTGACAAGGCCGTGACAGCGCTGTCGAAACTATGCGGTGACTTTATCCTTGGCAAGATCACCCCGGAATCCATTAAAATGATACTCAAAGCCCAGAATTATGACGCGGACGTGGAACAGGCCCAGATAGAAGGCGAAGTAGCCGGTCGTAACGCGAAAATAGAGGAAAAGCTTCGCAAAGGCAAGAAAGGTGACGGCACAGTGATCCTTGACGGCAAGAACGGGAAAGCGATTTCTAATGCGCCTAAGAAAGACCTTGGCGCGCTCGATAGGTATAGCTCGGATCGACAAAGCATATTTGAGCGTGGCGGAGAGAAAAGAATCACAAGAAGATAGTCTAATTTTTTAATAAACAGGTTAATGAAAACGACATTATGTAAGTTAGCCAGATCCCTGTTCGGCCTCCTGCTCGCGTTTATCGCGGTGGTGGTGGGTGCGTCTTCAGGGGTCATGATGGCCGAGGCAGCCGCGTTGCCGGATGCCGGTGTGACAAATTCCGGGGCCGATGCCACCGGGGGAACTGGAGGTATAGCCACAGAAAGCCAGGGACGCGAGGATGCAGACCCCGAATTCTATTCCAAGGAAATAGACCAGCGCATCGTCAAAATCCGGCCTATGGCCACGCCTATTGACCAGATTAGCCGACATGCCAAGTCTGAGTCAAGCAAAAGCTTCGAGATAAAGTATTACAGCGTGGGTACGAGGCCTATCAAGACCACTACTTCTGCCGACATGGCCGCTCAGACAGGCGGTGCGAGCGTACCGCTTTCCGTTCACGACCCTTCCATGTTTACGATAGACGACACCATACGCGTCGTTGGAGTGAAGGGCATAAATGATGAAAAGGGCAGACCGTATGCAAACGATGATGCCTGTCCAGACCTTATCCTCTGCGTGTGCGGCAAAAGCGAGAATACGCAGATGCCGGTTGTTTATGCTGTAAACGGCAACATGAATGCAACTACCAAGCAACCCGACCTTGTGCCGGCTATAGCCGAGGGTACAACGCTCGTGAGGATGGGAAAGGCATGCGGAGAGCTTGATGTTCAGACCGGACGATTCAACAACATCCCTATGCCTGAGACTCAGTACTGTCAGAACTTCATGATCCAGATTGAGCAGTCTACTTTTGACCAGCTTGCCGCAAAGGAGACAAAATGGGATTTCTCCGACCTTGAAGAAGACGGTATTTACGACATGCGACTTGCAATGGAGAATACATTCCTTTTCGGTGTGAAAAACAAAATGAAGCATCCTTCAAAAGAAGGTATGCTCACATGGTTCACAGGCGGAATTTGGTGGATGGCGGGTAAAGATCTCGAAGTCGGTACATGGGACACTGACAAGAAATGCACTGTAATCACTGACAACGACCTTGTCGACATAACCAAAGAACTATTCGTAGGTACAGGCATTGGCAATAAGAGGAAGATACTCCTCTGCGGTTCTGATATGCTCGCGGCATTCTCAAAAATTGAGAGCGACAAATTCCGTCTAAAAGACACGGTTGAGGCATGGAATCTCAAATTCAAATCATGGGACACCGACTTCGGCGAAGTGCTTACTATTCATCACGAGTTGTTTGATATAAACAACATGAAGGATTGCGGCTTGGCACTTGACCCCGAATATCTCAACAAGCGGACACATATTTCATGGGGACGCAATATACTTGATATGAAAAAGGCCGGCGTACGCAACACCAAGGCTGTGGTCATACAGGAAGTTTCGTGTCTCTATCTACGTTATGCAAAGGCTCATGCACGACTTAAACTTGCAAGGGCTTAAACAAATTTGAAACCCATTTGTGCGAAATGGGAACGGGGACTGTCTTAAGGCTGGTCGGACGCGGCCAGAGTCTCCGTTCCCATATTTTTAACAGTAAAATAGCGGTGAAAAAATACATAGCAAATTCCGTAGTCAGTCTTTCGGCTATTCTTGCCAATGGCAAAAGCACGCGTATATCCTTCTCACCTCTTTCTGACGGAAGGAGTATGTACCTTACAGCTGACCCCGATATTCAGTGGGCGTTGGAACACCATTCCAGATTCGGAAAACTCTTTCAGCTTGTCGAGTGCACTCAGGATAAAAAAACGGTTTTTCAGAAGAAAATTCCTGCAAAGACGAAAAACACCAAGGGGAGGGCAACGGCTAATATCGCATCTAAAGAGCCTGTAGGATTGGAGGAGGTGACCGTTGACGAAATGGTGGATGCCGAAATCGATGACGAAGTTGATACTATCGGCGAGGGAGACACACATTCGTCATACAAAGTAGTCGAGGTAAGCGATATGGAGACGGCAAAGGATTACCTTGCAGAAAATTTCGAAGTTGTACGCACTAAGCTGAAAACCGAGGGCAAAATAAAAGAAACGGCCCTTGCTTTTGGTATAGTGTTCAAATACCTCTGACGATATGATAGTGCAGGCGAAAGACATGGTGCGCGATGTCAGGGTGGCGATCGACATGAACAGGCGGGATGCCGCGCTGCTGGCCGAAGGCGACTGCGAAACCCTTGACCTTGACGAGGTGATTGCCTCGAAGCTGCTTGACGCTGTAGCGCTCGTCGAGCAGGAAGCCCCGGCCATGAAGCTCTGCGCCGGGCACGGGTTCGCCGACAACGTCTACATTGGCGCTGACGGCAAGGGATTTGTAATCCTCCCGCTGGACTTCATGAGGCTGCTGTCATTCCGCATGAGCGACTGGGAGCGCACCGTTTACGATGCCATAAGTCCTGATGACCCGCAGTACGCGCTCCAGTCGTCACGCTGGAAAGGCGTGTGCGGATGTCCTGAAAGGCCGGTGTGCGCCGTTGTCATGCGTGCCGAAGGCAAGGTGCTTGAGTTTTATTCATGCGCCGACGACAAGGCTACCGTGGCACAGGCCTCCTACATGCCGTACCCGCATATCGACAACAACGGCGGTATCGACATCGCCCCCGACTGTTATCGTGCGGCGGTCTACCGTGCCGCCTCCCTCGCGCTCGCGAGCGTTGGCGACCAGCTTTCGACAACGATGCTTGAAATCAGCAAATCTCTACTTCAATGAGTCAGTTTGACAACCACGACATACAGGGTAACGCCAATGTGAGCCGCAGGCTCAATGTCGGCACTAACGCGAGGGTAAACGGCAGCACGTTCGTGGGCCACGACCTCTTTGTTGGTGGCTGGCTTGAGGCCCGCAACATCAAGGGCTATATCAAGGGGCTTTTCCAGACGGTGGAAAAGCTGCGTGAGGCCTATCCCGACCCTGAGGAAGGGTGGTGTGCCTTCGTGGGCGACTCGCTCCCCGCCACGCTTTACACGGTGATAGGAGGGGAGTGGGTGTCTACCGGCAACACCTGTGGCGAGCCGACAATCGACTGTACCCGTTTCACCGAGGAGCTTGAGGAGCTGCGCGAGGAACTTCTCGGTCATGTGGAGGGGTGTTCGTTCGAGCATGACTCGTTCGAGTGTAGAATTACTCAGCTTACAGGGATGCTTGAGGCACTCGCGGCCGTTCCCCGCCGCTGGCTCGTCCTCTCAGCCACGCGAATGACCCTCTCAGCGGACGGAGCGTTCACCCCCGAATCCATCACCTGCGCCGCTATGACGCAGGAGGCAGGGTGCGAGCCACACTTGTGGAACGAGGCTAAAATCGAAGTCTCGGAAGAGCGTGATAACGGCGACCTGTCTGGCGGCCCCTACACCCCCGGCGATGACTTCACTCCCGACACTGCCACCGTGACTGTAACGTTCCGGCTGCTTTCACCCGAGGACGCGGTGCTTGACACCGCCACCGTGGCGGTTGTCCGCGAGCCGAAGGGCGAAGCGGGCACGGCGTTCTCGGTCGATGGCGCGAACGTGCGCCTGCGCGAGGGCGTTGCATCCACGGCCATCGTCCGCATCACGGCTGTCAAGGGCTCGCAGACGCTCACCCTGACCACGCTCAGCGCACTTAGGACCGACGCGTCAGGCAACGCCGTCTATGACCTCGGCGGCGGCTTGCTGTGGAATTATATCGGCGGCAACGGTTACTATTTCGCCTACGACGGCTCGGGTATGCCGTACGCGCAGTCGCTACAGTTCACGGTCACGGCCTCGGACGGCTCGCAGTTCTCCGGCACAATCAAGGTGGAGACGGTCGCGGCGGCCTACTTGCTCAGGCCGTCGGCCTCGCTGGTGCGCCGCTCTGGCATGACCGGCGCGTGCACCCCCGCGAAGCTCAAGTGCGAGGCAGCCGTGTCGTGGGGCGACATGACAGCCATCCCGGACGGCCTCGCCATCCGCTACAAGCCGGTTTCGCAGGGAGCGCCGCTCTTCGTAAGCGCGTTGCCTGAGTCGGGCGTGACGGTTGGCGACAGCTGGGATTCGGTCGACTTCGAGCTGTACCGCTCGGCCTCCGACTTCGGCACGCCGCTGGCCACCGTGACCGTCCCGGTCGTCACCGACGGGGCGCAGGGCATAGCCGGGCCGGCCTACCGCACGTCGCTGTGGGCTGCGGACACGGACTACCTGAACCAGCTGAACGAGAACGTGAACCCGCGCACGGTCGACATCGCCTTCATACCCGATTCATCGTCGCAGGCACGCTACCGCGCCTTTCTCTGCAAGAAGTCGCACCGCTCGTCCGCGGCCAACCGCCCCGGCACGGCGGGCGCTCCCTGGGAGGAGTTCCAGGGCATGCCGCCGGTGTACACGCCACTGCTGCTGGCCGAGAACGCGGTCATCACGCTTTTGCAGACCAACGCCATCCGCGTAACCGGTTCATCGGGGGGCACCGCGGCCGGTGTCGCCGGCGGCGAGTGGGTGTTCTGGGGAGGGACTGACGGGCCGCTTGACGCGCCGTACCGCGTCGGTGCGGACGGCTCGCTGTACGCCACCAAGGCCGACATCAGGGGGACGGTCCGTGCGACCAACGGCTATTTCTCCGGAATACTCAGGAACACCCCCGTCGAGGTCACTCCGGAAAACATAGACGAGTATCTTACCGAGGGCTTCATCGAGGGCGTGTATGAGATTGACTGGGAGAAGCTGGGCAGCGGCATACGGTTCTCGGGCAATTTCTCCGTACGCAACGGAGGCATACCCACGCTCTACATGCCTGACGGTTTCGAATACATAGGGAACACTATCAGGATAGAGAATGTATCGGACTCGAATGTATTCATCAGCGGGAGCAACCACAAGGGGACACCCTATGACGACAAGGCAACCCCGGTCTCGTTTACCATTGCACCGGGATACGGGGTGTTCCTACAGTGTGCCATTATGTCCTCGTCGCTCATCACAGCACCCGTGCAGAGCTATCGCGACAACCTCGGCCCGTACTGGGTGTATCGGGAACTCTACCCGATAAAGTCATAACAGCATAGCAAATCGTTTTAAAACAACCAATCATGAAGTATTTTACAATCCAGGAACTGTCGGATTCGGCCAAGGCCAGGGAAAACGGCATCGACAACACGCCCGGCGAGGCCGAGCGCCGCAACCTCGAAGAGCTTGTAAACCGCGTGCTCGACCCGCTGCGCGAGGCCTACGGCAAGCCGATACACGTCTCGTCCGGCTACCGCTGCCCCAAGGTGAACGGCATCGCGGGCGGCGTGAAGAAGAGCCACCACATGCGCGGCATGGCCGCGGACATCTACGGAACGCCCAACACCGGCAAAGAGAACCGCAAACTGTACGACCTGATTAAGCAGCTCGGCCTGCCATTCACCCAACGCATCGCCGAGAAAGGCTCGCTGTTCGGCGGCCCGCGCTGGGTGCATGTGTCATTCGACCCGAGGGACGTGCGCAAGGAATCGCTCTACACGCTCGACGGCAAAAACTACGCGCCATGGCCGTTCGTCTGACACTGTTCGCCCTGCTGGCGTGGGTGCTTGCCGCAGGATGCACCAGGTACGTCCCCGTGGAGACTGTGCGCACGGAGTACCGCGAAAAGGACAACACGGAATTATTGGAGGCTGTCAGGTCGCTCACAGAGCGTCTGCACCAGAAAGAACGGCAGGTGGACTCGTTGATGCAGTCACGTAACGAGCGGCTTGTGCTTAACGACAATGGGGACACGCTTCGTCACGACCTCGAAACGATTGTCTACCGCTCGACGCACCGGGAGAAGGAGCTTGAAAAGCTTGTGAAGGAGCAAAACGATTCAATCCGCAAACTTCTCAGACAGCTGGAGTCGGTAAAGGCCGACAGCATCCCCGTCCCCTATCCGGTGGAGCGCAAGCTGTCGCGGTGGGAGAAGGCCCAGATGGACTTCGGAGGCATGGCTATCGGCGGCGTGGCCGTCGCCCTGTGCGCGGCGGTGGCGTGGATTGTGAAAAAGAGAAGGAGGAAATAGGCAATGGAAAGTCAGGGTAATGTGTTTTGTGCTTTGTTCGCGGTGCTCGGCGCGGCCATAGTGGATTTCTACGCTCACCTGTCGGGATGGCTGCTGCTCGCGGCGGGTCTGATTCTGCTTGACTTGCGCTTCGGCATCAAGGCGGCGAGGATTCGTGGCGAGGAGATACGGTTCTCGCGTGCATGGCGGCGCACCATCAACAAGAGCGTGGACTATCTGGGCTGGGTGACGGTGGCCGAGATGCTTTCGCGCACGTTCGGTGTCACGCTCGGCGAGCCGGTCGTGTCGAAAGGCGTGCTGATGGTGGTGTACCTGATAGAGCTGTCCAGCTGCTTCAACAACTACTTCGAGTACAAGGGTCTGCCGTGGCGCATCGCACCTTTGGACTGGATAAAGAAAAAGGTTTCGTTCGGCGACGTTGTGAAGAAGAAGCGATAAAATTAAAAAACTCTGCTAAGACCCGCCGAAGCGTGCAGCTGAAAGTCAAAAGATATAAGTCGCAAGACAAAAGAACAGATTAAATTTGCATCATGGAGAAGATAACACTGACAGTCAGTCGCGCCGACGTTTATGCCGAGGTTGACAAGACCACCGACTACACCGGCGCGAAGCTTGCTGAAACCGACGGGGGCGCACGTGACCGCATAGCGGTCACCGATAACGATTTGAAAAACCTTTACCGGTTCTGGGAAGAAACTTGCGCAACGACCAACGAACGGCTCAAAGAGATGTTTGTAGAGGGTAGTCGTCCATCCGACGACTACTCGGTGACGCTGCAGGTGTCAGTAGCCTTCAACAAGGAGCTCTTGCCGAGCGTCGAGGCCATCCTGCGCAGTTATTTCATTACGTCAATCACCGGGAAATGGTTCGTGCTTTCCAACAAGGCCGAGGCAGCCGGCTACCATGCTGCGGCTGACAACCTGATGGAGGATGTACGTCGCTTGCTCTACAGCCGAATGCGTCCCGTCCGTCCGGAAAAGACATCCAAGTCATGAACCGGCCTTACTGCAGCAGAACGTCAGACAAGAAACGGTCCGTCAGGCTCGTCTTTAAGAGGGAACAGCTTCTTTACGATATAGGTGGGTATGCCTTTGTCGAAGGAGATGTGATGCCTGCCAGGGAGGAACACGAGCGACACCAGGTGATGGATGTCACGCAGGCCGGGAACTTAGATCTCGCAACCCGCGTGCTCAATCTCGCCCATTCCGAGGCGGTCGAAACTCTCTACCCGTTCACAAAAGAACCGGTTGTAGACGAGGAGGTTTTTGACGACGAGCTTGAAGAGCCGGAAGAATACGTGATCAACATGTCCGTTCCGCAATCGTTTTCCCGGACGAGCGTCAAACATCTCCGATGGCTGGTTCACGAATACCTTGTCAGCCGGGTGCTTTACGAATGGATGGGACTGACCAACCTTGCCAATCCGCAGAGCAAGAAAAACTGGGAAGAAAGGATAAAGGTGCTGAAAAGCCGGATGAAGGCGGCTGTCCTCTGGAGGGGGAGGCCGTTGAGGATAAAGCTCCACCCGTTTTAAAACAATGGCCGGGACAAAGTGTATGCCCCGGCCATAATTGTGGTTTGCGCCGTCTGTCATCGTGGCTTGTTTGTGAACCGCGGCGTGTATTCAACCGTGCAGCCGTACACTGACTCACCTTCCCCAAGGCCGCACAGCAGCACCATTCGGAAATATTTGTAAGGACTGCCTAACCGGTTGACGATACGGTGTGACACAGAGGAACTGACGAGATGCCAGTTTAAAAGGTCGCGCGAACCGTATAGAATTGTCGAAATATGACTCTTATCGAAACGGCCTCGTTGGATCATCGTGCTAACAGTCTTCAGGATGTCGGCCTCGCCGAGCTTGACCGGACGAGTCACTATCAGCCCTTTGACAGCCTCACCGCCATCCTTTGAAAAATCGACAAGGCTGCAGTCGCTGTCAACCGCCAGCGCCTCCGGATAAGACATTGCAGCCGTCATGATTTTGGAGCAAGTCATTCCCCACTGTTTAGACCTCAAAGAATAGACATAGGCATAGCTGTGTTTCGGAGAAAACACTATGATGCGCTGGTGCACATAGTCGTAAACCATGCCGCACGATGAAATAAAGTCAGAAAACGGAGCGACATTGAGGCCGTCGCCATATCCCTGAGCCTCCAGCAGATCTCCTAAGAGTGGGAGCGAATCCAGCACAAAAGGATGTTCGCCGTCCGCAGCCTCGGATATGCACTGTGCCTGAGATCCGGACAGCAGCATTATGCCGCGGTGAGTCGCGAACAGCACGGCTGAGTCAATCTGGGTTATGCTGCCGGTGTTACTGCATACATCCCTTGTCACCGGCTGGCGCGACACGAACCCTCCGGTCGACGAGACCTCCAGTGCCCATACACCCTCTGTCGTGAAGGCATACAGGGGAAACTGTCCGAACTGTCCCTGCGAAAGCGCCCTGACTGCGGATGCCAAGGCGGTGACAGTGCCTGTGCCGACCGTGCTTATGCCGGTGGCAGGGAAATAAAATGGGTTGTTGACCTCGGATGTGTATATCTTAGAGCCAGCACTGATAGAGGTACCACAGTCGGTTGTCTCGGCTTCAGCGTTTTCAGATGGTGTCGAAACCTTGCCCATGCCATTCCTGCCCATGTACCAGTATGCCCCGTTGAGAAAGTCATGCGGCTTGAGGCCGATTATATATTTTTCAGTGTCGGAGACACGTATCTCCATTTTGTAAGCGGACGCGTCCGGATAAAAAATATACCTTGGGAAATTTCCGGCTGGATTGAACCATGTGTCCGGATCCGAATTGCTTTTCCCGTTATGCACCGCATAACAGCGGATACCGTTAAGCCGGGTCCACACGGTGACGCGGAAGCCCGAAGCCGTTGCCCCGTCTGGGTTGCCGAACTGCATAATCGAACGAACTGGGAACGGTTCTGCAGGAGATACGGTAATACCGGCGAGGTTGAGGCGCGAATTGTAAGCATAAAGCACCGAAGCGGCGACGCGGAAGTGCGACTGGTAGTCGTCAGTCAGCGTGGGGCGCGTCACCAGCGACGACATGTCCTCGTTTTTGAATTTCAGGCGAGTCATCTTTGTCATTGCCTTGATATCCTTGATGTCGATTTCGGCTACTTTGTAGAACGTTTTCACGCTTTCCACGTTGCTGTGGAAGTCGGGATGCGCCTTTATGTTCAGGCACGGGTAATAGTCGGCATTGTCGGTCTTGGCTGTCTTCATCGTATGGTCGACATATTTTCCGTCAACGGTGTCGGCATAATGCCCGACGAACACCTCGTCGGCCAAAACCTGAGTCGGCCTGCCACCGGATATCTGCCAGTCGCATGTGACCTGACCGAGGATATCGTTTGTTGATCTGACCGGTCTTCGCTCCAAGTCCTTTGATTGGTCGTAGGTGTACAGCGGGGCTGATATGAATATGTCGATGCCGGAGACAAGGTCGGACCATCCTGCCAGCTCGTCGACCCCCTCCGACAATATACGGTAAGCCAGTCCGAAATATGGGACGTTGAGGGTCAGCGTGGCCTTGAGCGTTCCACCGGCATCAGGATGTGTCCCGTCATCGGCATACTTTATCAGAGGCGGAAGAATGGTCGGGAGCATCAATATCGGCGCGGAATGCCAGTTATATGTGCCATCATACATCCTGAACGCGTAGCGCACGAAGAATGGCATGTAGAAATAGCCTTTCGAGGTCACACGGTCTGCCACCTCCGGCAGCAACAGCCCGTAGGCCATCTGAGTGAACTCCGCGAGCTCATCCTTTTCAGTTCCACCTCTCTCGCCGCTCCACTGAGGGCCGCATCTTGCCGGGATATTGTAGTCTCCCTTGTCGCTGAGCGTGCCGGCCATGTACATGCCGAAGTCTATCGAGACGAACGGCGGCCTGTTACCGAGCGCCACATATTTGTCGTCCTTCCAGAGGACGTACATCACACCTCTGTCGGTGGCTATGGCAAGGGTGTTGCCGATTATGGCTATGTCCCGGTAGCTTTCGTAAGATCCTATCTGTGTCGCGTCATTTGTGTCGGCTGTGGACTCGTCCTTCTTTTGCCAGAAGACCGATTGCTTTCCCCCACCACCATCGCGGAGGAGAATGTAGTTCTTTTGCCCGGGGACGGAATGTATCAGCGCCACGCGCTCGGCGGCGGAGGACAGTTCGAGAACCTTTCCGGGTGTGCCTACCGGTATTAACGCTCCCTCGTCGGGGACGAGGTTCAGGCATGTCGCGAGGTCGCCGTCCTGGCACTCGTAGTCCGATGGGGCAGTGGTGTAGCCGTTGTATTTTATTTCCTTAATCATGACGAATAATATTTCGGGTAATGATTGCGACAGCTTTGTGACCGTCCGCCTCAACTGTTTCTCCTGCGGCAAAGCTTGCGTGCTGCACGCCCCCGCACTGGGCAAGGACGGCAGCGCTCAGCCTGCGGCAGTAGGTACGGAAATGACGGCTGCCGCGTTTTGTCGGGTGGCATTCCGCCTCGTGCCGTCCGCGGGTATCCGAGGCGCGGACCGAGACATAGAGATAGAATTCTCCCTTGCCGGTCATGATGTCGACAACGTCGCCGTCAGCCATGCCCAGTGCATTGGCGACACGGGACGTTATGTCGATCTTGCCGTCGGAATGAAACGATATGTCGGCGCGGCGGGTGTTGCCGAGTATGCTTCTAAGGTTCATGGATGCGGGCGTTCAATGTTGTAGAAAAATTTGCCGTCCCCGAGTTGGTGCACCGTGACAGACAGCTTTATCTTCAGGGAGTCCGGCATCCCGTAGTCGTACAGTATCCTGTTGACTGTCGGGCATAGCGACTCAAACCCTATAGTCTTGTATTTATCGTTGTACTGTATGTCGGCGAGCTGTGTTTCCTGTTCCAGCACGGGGTTGACGGCGAAGCCGTATGTGTTCCATGCTGGAATGAGGAAAACGAAAACTTTTGCCGCGTCCTCGCGCTTCGAGGCAAGTTCTATGTGCCGGTAGAGCGCGCGGGAGAAGGTTATGGAATTGTCATAGCCGTCGGCCACGACATAATGGCGGTGGATTTTCAGCGACCGCCACCAAAGGAGAAACCGTTTAAGCATAATGTGGTGAAGTTAGTCGTTTTGTTTCACACCGGCATCATATCTTTTGACTGCCGTGGCATAATCGTTGCGGGAGCGGAAAGAGACAGTCTCTACCCACTGGTAGGAGGCCGTGGAGGAAAGCTCTTGTTTATGTTTTTCCGCCGCCTCGCGGGAATCGAAGATTATGCTGCTTATCTCGCAGCGGGACGTGCCGCGGGTGTTGATGATGACGGCGTAATATTTTTTGCCGAGTAACAACTCTGCGATTGCTGATAGAACTGTTTTTGTCTGTGACATTATTGTTTATTTTAAGTATTCAGAGCATTTGAACCCTTTTCTGGGTTTGAATTCCTCAAATTTTTCGCATTTCCCGAATATTTGGGGCTTGTTGACATACTGTGCCAGATCGCGGGCGTATTGCGACGGCTCGGTCTTGTTTTTTAAATCCCTGTACGGCATGACGAACGGCTTTATCTTGAGCTTTCTGCAAGTCTCTATCCTGTACAGGTCCTGCTCGACTGTGGAGTTGAAGCCGACAAGTATGTAGCAGGTCAGCTTCCATGGGGCTATATACTTTGTAACCTCTCTGAGCTTGTTTGCGAGATCCAGTTCGGGCAGGTCCCATGCTATATGAACCCTGCCGCGTTTCAGCCTGAGTTTGTTGAGCCAGAACGCCTGTTCCTCGTCCATTATCCGTATGTCGACCCCGTGCAGCTTTACCGGCTGGTTAAGCCTGACAAGGTAGTCGACGGCCGACTTCCATTCTGGGTTGGCGAAGAAGTTATTGTCAAGAACCTCGACCCATTCGCCGGCCGGGTTGAGTTGCACCGGCTCGACTGGCGTTATGTATCCTTCCTTTTCACGGACGATGCAGAACGGGCATTTGCGGATGCATCCGCGAGAAAAGAACTGGATTGAGAACCGACACCAGGGATAGAGGGAGTAGTCCATTGCCGTGCTTTTCTCTAGCTCGCCGTGCAGGCGGGATGCGATGTCGTATCCCGTTCCTCCCTTTACGACCTCGCAGTTCCAGTCCGTGCAGTCGTCAGGAGAGAAAGTGAAGATTTTCGACTGGTATACTCGGTCATAGTTACCGAACATAGGGAGCGCCCATTCAGCGTTGTCACCGTGAGCCTTGTGCCATGCGGACAGTTTCATAAGGGCGAAGTTCGGGAAGTTGTGGCCGTCCACGTCTACAAGTCCGATATTCATATTTCGTTATATTGTCGGTTAGAACAGGGTGTATTGTTTCTCGTCTTTGTTCTTTCGTGACAAGAGTGCCTGCACGCGGGCTATCTCGGCATCGACTTCCCTTTCAAGGGCGAGGGAATTCCGCAACGCCTCGTTGCTCCTTGTCTTGAAAAATTCTTTCTGGTGGAGGCGCATCCGGGCCACGAGATCAAAAAATTGTTTGGCGTTCATCTCTTAGCGTCCTTTACCGGTTCCACATTTTTGACTCCCCATATGGCGTATGTGCGCCCGATAGTCAGCACGGTAAGCTTTTTATTGTCCGGCAACAAGCGGGCAACATACCCGAATTTTCCGGATACGGTTTTTCGGACGTAGTCGCCGATTTTGATTTCTGCTTTCTTCATCTCTAAAACAGTCTTGATTCGTTATGATGATCCAGGATTCTCTTTTTGGCGGCCTCATAATAGACGGGGTCCAGCTCTATGCCGAGCAACTCGAACCCCAGCAGTTCGCAGGCTATGGCGATACTGCCGCTGCCGAGGTGGGTGTCGAGGATGCGCCAGCCGGGTTGCGCGTATTTTGAGAGCAGCCACGCGTACAGGGCGACCGGTTTTTGTGTCG
>CAZAZA010000071.1:0-15310 GCA_964489495.1 uncultured Bacteroides sp. | reverse complement strand
ATATGCTTCATCGCCCAGTCAAATCGTATGTAAGTGTTGTCGTGCGCCATGATTCAAGACCTTTAAATCTCCACAAATATAACACATTTATTCCAATCCTCCAAATATATAATGAAGTCCCCGGCGCCGCTGCGCCGGGGAGTCAATTGGGTGCATTTCGACAACCTATTGCAAAATAATGCACCCCCGCACATCCAGCACCTGAGTTCTTTCGCAAATTTTAGGCACAACTGTCCGTGCGATTGGGCAGTTGTGCCTGTCAGTCAGTGAATCTATTGGCATTTGAAAGCCACAGGAAGCTCATAGGTGCTTTCGACAGCTTTACCATTGAGCATAGCCGGTTTCCACTTAGGCATCTTCTTTGCCACTCGAATCGCCTCTGCATCAGCTTCAGGTGTCAGGCTCTTCACGACGGTGAAGTCTGAAAGACTACCGTCAGTCTTGACGACAAATTTAATGACAACTTTTCCGCTGATATGACTTGCAAGAAGTTCAAGAGGAAACTTCATGTTTTCGCACATGAATTTGAACATCTGGACTTCACCACCTGGAAACTGAGCTATTTTATCCACCTTAATTTCTGGAGAGTCAGGGGTGTCAGTTTGTCCGGTGGTAAGCTTACGGTGTTGTGTAGCCGCGTCATTTTCCGTAACTTTGCTGCCGATTGCGGTATGGGAAGTATCCGTTGCCGGGAAAGGCATTGTGAATGAAGCCGACCCTATAGCCGAAAGTGCGGAAGCGACAGCTGGGACGTTGCTGAGGGCTAATGCCGCAGCCACCGCAGGAAAGAGGGCGAACCCCCGAAGGCATCGACGCCTTGGTGGAATTTGATTGTACATCATAGTGATACGTTTTTTGAGATTACTGTGATTCAGGCTGTTGGCAATTGAGTGGAATCGGATGCCGACAGCCTTTTTTATTAGCAAGAGTTGGTACTGACGCATGTCCATACCTTTACAAATAACACTGTCGTCGGCTTGAAACTCATGGACATTTTTAAGTTCCTCACGCAGCAGCCATGTTGCAGGGTTGAACCATTGCAGAGCGCAGGCAAGTTGTGCGATAAGTAGATCGATGCAGTGGTGATATCTGATATGTGCGAGTTCATGAGATGTTATCACATCGCCGGCTGACTTGTAATCAGCATGGCTCATTACAATATAATGTCCCCAGCTGAAAGGCGCTGCTATATTGCCTGATAACAATACGAGTATATATCCGTCTTGTCTGATATGTTTTCCACTTCGTATTAACGACATTAATCGAAATATTACCACGATACTATGTATGGTTATGGTGAGGATTCCAAGACAGTATATGGCGATGATGGCAGCAGCCCACCAAGATTGTCTAATATTCTGCGTGGTCACTGAGACAAGATTTACTTCTTCTACATTTACGGAAACCTGTAGCGGGAAAGGTCGTAAAGACGATAAAAATGCAACTAAGAGCGGTGCTAAAAGAGAAAATGTATAAATCACCAATATTATCAGACGATTGAAGGTGAGTTGCTTCTCAGAGGCCAAAAGCCACTTATAGACCAGATATCCTGCAAGAAGGATAACTGAGCTTTGAAGAGAATATACTACAAGTGATCCCATGGTCATTTCGGTTTGCTGTTTTCAATCATATCGATAATCTCGCGAAGCTCTCCGACAGAAATCTTTTCGTCAGCGACGAGAGATGAAACGACCGAGGCATATGAATTGTTGAAGTAGTTCTTTATAAGCTGTGCAAGCGAACGCTCGCGGAAATCTGCTATATCAGCTGCAGCAAAATAACGAAAAGCATTTCCGTCCGATTCGTGCCCCACATATCCCTTCTCTTCAAGAATTCGCACTGTTGTGGAGACTGTATTGAAGTGAGGCTTAGGTTCATCATACTGTTCAAGCATCTGGCGAACGGTCAACGGACCGTCGTTCCATAGCATAGTCATAATTTCCGTTTCTTTCTCGGTCAGTTTCTTGTATTTTGGATTGAGCTTCATGCCAACTAAGTTTTTAGTTATGCGGCAAAGGTATAACTAAAAATTTAGTTGGCCAAATAATAGCTTGTTTTTTTCAAAAAAATTTGCTTCGTAATTAGATTAACTGATGGCCCAAACACAGATTGTGCGTGTGGAGGTGGAAAAATTTACGCCGACTTTAATTATTTTTTGGTTGTCGGAGGCAAAAGGAAGTTCATATTTTTTGTCTTCAATTTGCTGTAATGCTTCGGTGGCCGATTTGTTTAATTTTCAGCTCGATAATATAATAAAACTTTTCAGTCTTGATAAACAGGTCTATACGTCCGGCCGAAGTATGATATTCAGTCTTAACGTAGATTCCGAGAAGATATAGCAGCATAAACAGTGCATTATGAAGGTTTCGCTCATTTCCCATCTCCATCTCATATGGTATAGAAGAGAACATGCTCTGCAGACGCTGCATGAATGATTCTATTTGACCTTCGCGCAGCTCTGTAGCCAGAGTCCTGACAACAAACTCGGTGTCATTATCTTCAATGTGAACGAATTTCGACAGTAAGATACCCAAGAAAGCCTGTCACAGCGAGGTCATTGACAGTATTTCGGAGAGGATTGCTACGGCGTATTCCACTGTCGTGACATTGTTTATGGAGAAGCTTCGTTTGCCGTTACGTTCGCGCAGGTTGGAGGTCTTGGGATGTTCCTGATAATAATGCAGTATGCGCCCGAACATCGGCGACTGATAGTAGGCTTTGTTGGTCTCGTCGACGAAGTAGAGATACATGATGCCCTGTTTCAAGGCTACTTTCTCAATGCCGAGTCGGCGTGCCATCCACCTGAGCCGTGGTATGCGCAACAGTTCGGCCGTGACGTCAGGCATCTTGCCGAAGCGGTCGACAAGGCGGTCGGCAAACGCCTTAAGGTCGAGTTCGCGATTGATGCTGTCAAGTTCCTGATAGAGGGCTATACGCTCGCTCTCGCCGGGCACGTAGTCGTATGGGAAGAGAAGCTCCATGTCGCTTTCTATAACGCAGTCGTTTACAAACTCGCGTTCGTCGCCTTTGGCGTCTTCGACTGTGACAATATCGCTGAACTCCTCGTTTCGAAGCTCCGAGACGGCTTCGGCAAGTATTTTCTGATAAGTCTCGTAGCCAAGATCGGCTATGAATCCGCTTTGTTCGGCTCCGAGCAGGTTGCCTGCACCGCGTATGTCAAGGTCCTGCATGGCTATGTGTATGCCGCTGCCGAGGTCGCTGAAGCTTTCGATGGCTTGCAGACGGCGCCGAGCGACGGGAGTCAGGGGCATGCCTGACGGTACGGTGAGATAGCAGAAAGCTTTTCGTGACGATCTTCCTACACGGCCGCGCAGCTGGTGCAGTTCGCTCAGACCGAAGTTGTGGGCATTATTGACTATTATCGTATTGACGTTGGGCATGTCGACGCCGCTTTCGACGATGGTAGTGGCCAAAAGCACGTCGTAGTCCTGATTGGCGAAGTCGAGTATGGCTTTCTCAAGCTTTTCTGGAGGCATCTGCCCATGGGCCACGATCACACGGGCATCCGGTACAAGCCTACGGACCATGGCCTCAAGGTCATAAAGGCCTTCGATGCGGTTGTTGATGAAGAACACCTGTCCGTTGCGCGACATTTCGAAATTGATGGCTTCGCTCACAATATCATCGGTAAGTGATGTCACCGTCGTTACGATAGGGTAGCGGTTGGCGGGAGGGGTGGTTATTGCCGACAGGTCGCGCGCCCCCATAAGCGAGAACTGCAGAGTGCGTGGGATAGGCGTGGCGCTCATGGTGAGCGTGTCGACATTTACTTTCATCTGGCGCAGCTTCTCCTTGACACCGACGCCGAATTTTTGCTCCTCGTCGACTACAAGCAGCCCGAGGTCTTTGAACTTCACGTTTTTGCCTATCAGTTTGTGGGTGCCTATGAGAATGTCGATTTTGCCTTCGGCCAGGTCGGCGAGTATCTGCTTGGTCTGTTGTGCCGAGCGTGCTCGCGACAGATAGTCGACCCTGACGGGGAAGTCGGCAAGGCGTTTGGAAAAAGTGTTGTAATGCTGGTAGGCGAGTACGGTGGTCGGTACGAGCACGGCTGTCTGTTTGCCGTCGGTCGCGGCCTTGAATGCCGCACGCACGGCGATTTCGGTTTTGCCGAAGCCGACATCGCCGCAGATCAGACGGTCCATTGGGCGCGGGCTTTCCATATCAGCTTTAACGTCGGCGGTGGCAGTCACCTGGTCGGGGGTGTCCTCGTAAACGAACGATGCCTCAAGTTCCTGCTGCAGGTAGCTGTCCGGTGAAAAGCGGAATCCCTGCTCCTGTTTGCGTGCCGCATACAGCTTTATGAGGTCGCGGGCTATGTCTTTCAGCTTCGACTTGGTTCGCTCCTTCAGCTTGTTCCAAGCCCCGGTGCCAAGTTTGTTGACTTTAGGCGGCACACCTTCTTTGCCCCGGTATTTTGCGAGCTTGTGCAGGGCGTGGATCGACACAAATATTATGTCATCGTTGGCATAAACAAGCTTTATCATATCCTGCATGCGCCCGTTGACTTCGGTTCGCAGCAGTCCGGCGAATCGTCCCACGCCGTGGTCGACATGCACGATGTAGTCGCCCGGCTCGATGGCGCTCAGTTCCTTCAGCGACAGGGCAAGCTTGCCCGAGCGGGCGCGGTCGCTCTTAAGATTGTATTTGTGGAAACGGTCGAATATCTGGTGGTCGGTGAAAACGCACAGCTTGCGCGTGCGGTCGATGAATCCCTCGTGCACAGTGTTGATGACCGGCGTGAACGAAATCCGGTCGCCACGGTCGGCGAATATCGCGTGAAGTCGCTCGATCTGCTTGTCGCTGTCAGAGAGTATGCAGATAGTGTATCCTTCCTCCTCAAAGCGCTTGAACGAGTCGCTTATCATGTCGAAATTCTTATGGTAGGTGGCCTGAGGAGCACACTGCATGTCGACCGATGCCTCGGAGGGTGCCGGGGACATCGCTGCAGCCGTAAACCTTAGTTGACGCATAGACTCGAAATCGGCTGCGAACTGGTCGGGGTCCACAACTTTTGTCATGGCTTGCGAATCGAACTCGTCGGCCGCAAGCACTGCGCTTTCCGACATCTTTTCTGCGGCTATAGCCCTGATGCGCTCCACTGTATAATTAGCATCGCGCACAGCCACAAGCGTGCCTTCGGGTACGAACCTCAGCAGAGAGTCGCCGCGTGACTCGCCTACCACACCCGATGTGACGGCCACTTCGTCGAGACGCTGCTCGGAGAGCTGAGTCTCGACATTGAAGGTGCGGATTGAGTCAATGTCGTCGCCGAAGAAGTCGATGCGGTAGGGCAGTTCGTTGCTGTAGCCGAATATGTCGAGAATCGAACCGCGTGAGGCGAAGTGCCCCGGCTCGTAAACGTAGTCAACCTCGGTGAACCCGTTCGCGCGCAGCCATTCCACAGTTTTTGTCATGTCGGCCGGCTCCTTTACCGACAGGCGCAACGTGTGCTTGTCAATCATCTGGCGCGAGGCCACCCGTTCGGCCATGGCATCGGGATATGTGACTACAAACCGCAGGCCAGGGTCGCTGTGCCAGCGGTTGAGGGCCTCGGTGCGCAATATCTCGGAAGGCTTGTCGGGCTGTCCGTATTTTATGTCGCGTTTGTAGCCCGACGGAAACATCAGCACTGACTCTTCGCCTAAAACGCGGCTGAGGTCGTGGTAAAGGTATCCGGCATCATCGAGAGAGTCGCCGACGACCAATACCGGTGACTTTGGCAGCCGTACCGACTTTTCGAGAGCCATGGCAGCCAGAAGTATGCCCGGCGACGAACCGGCCATCGAATATAGGTTCATGCGGCGCCGGCGCGATGACATCAATGCCTTTACGGCGTCAAGGCGCGCTCCGGCCAGGAACGCGCCACAAATGTCCTGCAGAGTCATCACTTTTTGTTTTTCTTGGAGGTCACGGGAGCGAGAATCGCTTCGTATGTCTTTTTATCGTGGAGGATGTCGGCCGCCTTATCGAGACCCGGGTCGTCGCGAAGCTGGTTGACAATCTCGCCTTTGCGGTGATAATAACGCGAAGCTATTTCTCCGGCAAGGAAACCGGATATCGCACGGCGGTTGAAGTCGAGGTCGCTGTTGAGATTGTGCTTTAGCATGCGGCGCAATACGTCGATCTGTGCCTTAACAGAATCGTTCATGTATCCCTCGTTTGTGGCAGCTTCCTGGAGGGTCTCCACCATCATTTCGCACACCTTGTCATATTGCAGCTTCTCGGGGTCGACAAAGCGTTTGAAATCATTGTAAATAGAGTCGGTGATTTCAAATTGGTCGGCCGGTGGAATTGTCTCATGCTCGGCTGCAAATTTCGTAGCGTAGTCGAACGCCCAGTTGTCGTGGACTATATTGTAGACCAGCCGGTTTATATCCGGATAGGTCACTGTCGAGTCGGGCGTGATGCCGCCTCCGTCGCGCACCGGTCTGCCGCCTGCGGTATAGAATACAGTCGTCAGGCTGTCGGGAATGCGGGCCACAGACCCGTCGGTAGCGCGGTGGCTGTAATCTATGGCCTGGATGAGTCGTCCGCTGGGAATGTAATATTTCGCCATGGTCACTTTGAGCAGTCCGTCAAAGGGGAGCTGGCGGCTGGTCTGAACGAGTCCTTTGCCGAACGAACGGGAACCAACTACAACTGCTCTGTCAAGGTCCTGCAAAGCTCCGGTGACTATTTCGGCAGCCGACGCGGTGCCTCCGTCAATCAGTATTGCCAGTGGTATCTTTGTGTCGACAGGGTTGTGTGCTGTCTTATATATTTTTTCGTTAAGCACTCCCTTTCCTCGAGTGCGGAGCACCTCCGTTCCCTTGGGGACGAACATGCTGACAACCTCCACGGCACTCTCCATCACTCCTCCACCGTTTCCGCGCAGGTCGATGACGATGCCCTTGACACGTGGATCTTTTTTCAATTCGGTGAGCGCTGTGCGCACCTCGTCGGGCGTTTTTTCTGAAAACGTCGACAACATTATGTATCCGAGATCGTCGTGTACCACGCCGTAGTAAGGCACTGAAGGAATATCTATGGTGGCCCTGGTAAGGTCGATATCGATAATGGAGTCAGCACCGGCATATGGGCGCTTGACTGTTACTTTCAGTTTGGTTCCAGGCTGTCCTTTCAGTCGGTCGCTGATCTTGGAGCTGCCGAGACTCGCGACAGAGTCGCCGTCGATAAGCAATATCATATCGCCCGGCTTCAGGCCGGCGACGTCGGCGGGAGCACCCTCGGTCGGCTCTGAAATATAAGTGCGTCCGTTCCGCTCCATGATTGCCGACCCTATGCCGCCGTACTGGCCGGTGGAGATGCTACGGAATGCTTCCTGATCCTCCTGAGGTATGTATTCGGTGTATGGGTCCAGTTCCGAAAGCATGGCGTCGATTGCCGTGGTGACAGATTTTTTTGCGTCGATGGAGTCGACATAGAACGTCTGCAATTCCTTTACGATGGCGTTGAAAATGTCGAGATTGTTCGACACTTCGGTCTTATTGCTTCGGGTGGCGCCGTCCGCTGTGGCGAATGCCGACACAATGGCGAGGGCTGCGGCGAGCGTTATGGAGGTCAATTTCTTCATTTTTGTAGAGGTAGTCTAAAACGTGAACGCGAAGTTACTCAATTCTTATAACACACAACGAATAAAATTGGGTTAAATTAATGGCGTAAAATTAGAGTAAGGTATGCGAAAAAATTGTAACTTTGCAAATGTTTTGACGTAGAAAACACAAAATCAAGTCATATACAAATACTTAGTAAAGCCAACAGCTGTTTATGGAAACCAATTGGTTCATTAATCTTGTCGGTCCCGGACACGAGAGTCTGGCGAGCACGCTTGTGCTCTACAGCTTCGTCATCGCAATCGGCATACTGTTGGGAAAGATGAAGATCGGCGGAGTGTCGCTGGGCGTGACTTTCGTGCTGTTTGTCGGCATCGTGATGGGCCAGATAGGCTACGTTGTCAACGGGAGCGTGCTTCAGTTTGTCCGTGAGTTCGGCCTGATACTTTTCATCTTTGCCATAGGTCTGCAGGTGGGTCCCGGCTTTTTTTCGTCGTTCAAGAAAGGCGGCGTGCGTCTTAACATGCTTGCGACACTGGGTATAGCCCTCAATGTCGTGATCGTACTTATCCTGTATTTCACCACAGGCATGCCGATTGAGCAGCTCGTGGGAGTTATGTCGGGTGCAGTGACAAATACCCCGGGACTTGCTGCCGCACAGCAGACAGCCAACAACCCCGAGGCCATCAACGTGATGTCGCAGGGATATGCTGCGGCTTATCCGCTTGGTGTGATCGGCATCATCCTTTCGATGTTTGTCATCAAGGGGCTGTTCAAAGTCAATATCGCCGACGAAATCAAGGAGCATGACGAAGAGAGTTCGGCTGCAATGTCGAAACCCGACATGGTGACTATCGAGGTGCAGAATCAGCTTCTCGAAGGTCGTTCGCTCGTCGAACTGCACGAACTCATACGTACCGACTTCATCGTGTCGCGTATGGTGGGGGATGACAACAAAATCATCATCCCAATGTCGAAGACCCAGATCCATGTGGGCGACAAGCTTCTGGTTATTATTTCGGCTGCCGATATCGACAGATTCAAGACCCTCATTGGTCCGGAAGTGGAGATGGACTGGGACGAAGTTGCTTCGGACAAGGTTGTCTCGCGCCGTATTCTTGTCACCCAGAGCAAATACAACGGAGTGTCGCTGGCTCAGCTGCACCTGCATGCCGGCTATCAGCTTAATGCCACACGCGTCAACCGTGCGGGTGTCGACCTGCTTGCTTCCCCCGACCTGCGTCTTCAGCTCGGCGACCGTATCACCGTTGTAGGCGACCTTAACGATATCGACCGTCTGGCCACAAAGCTCGGCAACTCGATGAAACGTCTCAACGAACCGAACCTTGTCACTATCTTTATCGGCATCATGCTTGGTATTATCCTCGGCTCGATCAATGTCGGCTTCGGCATGAAGCTCGGACTCGCCGGCGGCCCGCTCGTAGTGGCCATACTCCTCAGCCGCTTCGGCTATAAGTTCAAGCTCATCACCTACACCTCGTCGTCGGCTTCGCTGCTGATGCGCGAACTGGGTATCTGCCTCTTCCTTGCCTCGGTGGGAATCGCCGCCGGCAAAGGGTTCTATCAGACCGTATTCAACGAAACCGGTATGTGGTGGGTTATCTGGGGCTTTGTCATAACATTCGTTCCGCTTCTCATCGTCGGATGCATTGCACGTGGTGTCTACAAAATCAATTTCCTCACCATCATGGGTCTCTTCTCGGGCGGTTACACCGACCCCCCGGCCCTTGCATATTCGAGCAACAGCACCGGTTCCGACCAGCCGGCGGTTGCCTATTCGACAGTTTATCCTCTGACAATGTTCTTGCGCGTGGTAGCTGCTCAGGGATTGATACTGGCACTCTATTTTGCCGGCTGACACGGCAACTGGATATATAAATAATGGGCCGGGCCTGCAACCGTATTGGGATTGCAGGCCCGGCCTGTGTTTGGATGAATCCGTTTAGTATGCCATTGCGAAATCGGCGACACCTTGCCGCGAAAGCTCCACCGTGGTCCATGACCCGTCGGGGGTGGGTACGCTGATGTGGCTGTCGTCAATAAAAGTCATCAGAGGCATCGCTTCTCCGCCGTTTACCGACATGCTCCAAGAGCGGTCCTCCTCCGAAAAATCGAGGCGCGTTTTTGAACCGTCGTTCTGCGAGGTGATGGTGTAGCCCTTGCCATCGCATTCCACGAGATACTTGCCGTCATTTCCTTCTATAATTTTGGTGGAAGCTTCCAGTGGCTTATTGCCGCTCCAGAATTCGATGCTGTTGAGCACGAACAAGTCGGCAACGAGCGACACCTCATATGCCGGTAGAATCCAGAAGAGGAAGAACACGACTTCGTTAGTGAACTTGTCGCCCACATTGTTGTTCCACGACAGCAGCTTGTTGGTCAGCGAAAACGACCCGATGCACGAGCTGAAGAGCATTGAAGCAGCGAGGGCCGCTGCGGTGGCTGATAGCAATCTGTTTCTTTTCATGTTTTACGGATATATTATGTGATGTTAGGATTTGAGCGGCAAATTTAATAAAACTCCCCCACATACCCCCACATTTCCCCCGGAATAATTCACCCCCGTTCGCCAAAGTTATAGCTTTAGTTTATCTACATCTTCTTAGTCACTGCAGAAACTAACGATAACCCATATAAATACTATTGCCTCAATTCCTCATTTCCAATTGGTCCTGAGGCTAATTTGTTTGAAAAATCTAAGTATCTCTTGCCAAGAGATACTTATCTGAAGGCAAAGGTAACTATTGTTTTCGAAATACGCACCAAAATATGTCAAAAAACTAAAAAATATTTTCCCATATTGCTTTTGTGTTGCTTTTGTCAAGACTTTGTAACGATAATGTTTAGCAAAAACTACTTAAAAGAATCGTTAACTTATTCATTAGATAGTATTTAACATAAAAGCTGCATCTCTTGGCAAGAGAGCATAACTTTTTATCGTGAACAAACCAATCAGTACATGGAACTCAACCACTATACAGATCAGAAAATAGTTCAGGCTATACTTCGCAGGGACACCTTCATAACGAAGGAGTATCTGTATAGGAGGTACTATCCCTTGTTCGAGGTCGTATGCGATAAGTACTATAACTTTACAAATTTTGCGGACGGAAACATAGAAGTATTTTTTTGATAAGTTCATGGTAAATATAGAGTTCGAGACTGACTTAAAAAAGAATTATTTTAGAAAACTTAGAAATAATGAGAGCTAAGAGCACCATTTTACTAGCAATATTATTTGTGATATTTGCAGGACACATTCATGCCGCACCTGAATACTATCGGAAGCATATAGTGCTTGTGGTAGACCAGACCCCAAAAACATCGGGAGGCGGTCACCTCCAACCAATAGGAAAAGCACTTTTGGCATTTTTTAATGGAGATGAGGTTACGGCCTCGGTAAAAGATTTACCCGTAGAATTTGAGTATGATTCTGAACAGGATTTGCTCGAAGTTTTTCTTTACGGTTTAGAGGGGAATGTTGCTACTCAGCCATTGATAGGTGATGCGTACAATTTATTGTTGACTTCTAGTAGAGGGATCAACAATGAAGAGTTGTTTGAGCAAACTATAAAAGGATTAGTGCATCCATATAAATCGGCTATTGAGTTCGGCGACTTGTCCAATTGGTGGAATTTGGAACTTAAAGAGGTGTTCAGTGCTACATCACCTCTTTCAAAAAAGATTGAGCAAAACAGCGGATATAGCTTATCGGCTTTCCTTCCGAATGCAGTAATTCCATTTATAGATAAAACAGTCCCAGCCCAAGAATACTATATAATATGCGTAAGCACTTTTCAAGCTGGTTTATCAAGCAACAATGCCCAATATGATATAGATATTCTCGGGGATATTTATAAAAACAAAAAAAAAGCTTCAGAATTCAATAATTGGATTTGTAAGATTGAGTCTCCGTATCAGGTTTCCAACTGGCTTAACATTTCAGAAGGTTCGGTGGCTAATAAAGGTGTTTCAGCAATTGGCAAACAATTCGTATTGAAATCAGCTGCTAAAACATCTGTAAATATTACTTCCAATATCTATTTAGAGCAAAAGAGTTACGGAGGGAAAACATTCGATATTTCGCCTATTACGGTGTCGTTTCCTAAGGATGAGAATCTAGAAATAAAAAAGATTACACTTGAAATATTCAATGGTGATGAGCTATACAAACAGGATATTGATAATTTCACATACAACGATGCACGTAAGGAATTTACGTTATCCCCTAATGATATAGAATTCGAAAATAAAGTTGACAAGAATGATAACTTAATATTTAATATAGTCTTTACTCCTGTCAACGATGCCAATTCGGACATTCTTTCCTATGTATTTACTGCGGGTCGTGATTTTCCTGCAAATAATATAGTTTTCAAATCGGCACCTACCATTACGTATATAATAATTGCCCTAATTCTGCTTGTTCTAGTGGCATTGGCATATTTTATATACCGTTTCCGAGCCAAATATGCTAAGTCAGATATAAAGGTTAATATTTGGCCTATCACGAATTCTCGCTTCATGGATGTTACCAACAATAAGGTGATGAACTATGACTGTTGGTATTTCCGGTCGGGAGATCGTGAGAAACATATTCAGGTTACAGGCTCAGTTAACGCTATTTATCCTAAGTTTGCAGCCAAAGATAGGCTCGTTGCTGAATATATGATAGAAGATATCGACATGAACGAAGACTTCTCGTTCCGTCCGGAAGGAAAAACCTCGAATTCAGAAGACCGTCGTGCTAAGGAGTGGTATAAACTTCAACCGAATGAGAAAGGCGAGTATGTTTTTGATGTCATTTCATATCTGGAAAGGAATCTTCCGAGTCCTGACTTTGGAAGAGAAGATAAAAACGTGCTTCGCGTTAAGGTGATAATCCGTACCCACTTCGAGCGAAATGGTAAGATTATTGGACAGTATAATCATGTTGAGAAACGCTATCATTTCATAGTACGGCCTGCCATCGAAAACAGCGACATATGGGTTGCTCTGGATCCAGGAACTACCGGTTCATGTATCGCATATGGCTGGGGAGGCCTGCCCGCAGATACTAACAATATACATTTGGCATGCAGTCGCTCTACAGATACGGCCGGCAATGAGAACTTGAGCCCGATTTTCTACTCCAAAATCAAGATCGAGGACCATTCCAAACTTTTCGATGGGGAGACTCCCGATAATCTGGTGGTATTTGATTCCGACGCCGGGACTGGAGACTTCCGTTTCGGTAACGAAGCTCACATATTCTGGGGACGTAACAGTTTCCAGTCAATCAAGAAGCTCCTGGGATACTCGAATGTGTTAGAAGTTAGGAACTCCAAAGAAAAAGTTGTAACTATTAAGGGCGAAGACTTGGCTCACCTGCTAATCAAAGGATTGTGTCGAGAATTCGAACAGTACATCCAGCGCAGTGACGATGTCCAGCCATATGTGAAGCAGCACATCCTCACGGATGGACATTTGACGCCTTCTCGTGCTATTGTCGCCGTTCCTAATAACTACACCGTCAACAAGGTGCAGTCAATGGTGGATACCATAAAACGCACGCACTTGTTCAAGGAGGTGCATTACCTTTTCGAGGCCGAAGGTGTGATGATGTACTTCCTAAATCAGAATTGGAGCAATCTAGCTTCTATGGAGGACAAGACATTCGTAGTTTTCGATATGGGTGGTGCTACAATAAATGCGACATCGTTCCGTATGGATGTCATCACAGGCGAGAACCATGGCTCCAAGTATATTCGCAAGATTACCGTTGACACAGTGTCAAGGGTAGGATATACCGTTGGCGGTGATAACATTGACTTCGCACTGATTACAATTTTACTGAATATTCCATCGGTTAAGAAATCCATTTTGGATTCCGGCCAATCAAAAGAGGACTTTATACGTAAGCACAAGAAGCGGCTCATCTCCTTTGCCCAACGCTTGAAGTTTGATTATATCGAGGCGGTTAGAGGTAATCCGCGAGAGGATAATTGGGCAAAAGACGAGACATCCCTTTGGACACAGGTTTTCAAATTATTGGACAATGACTGTAAAATTTATTGTCCCGAGGAAATGAACGAAAGCGACAAAGTCTTCCTGCAGAGCGAAGGTCATGGTGTCATGAAGTCCCTAGTTATTGATTGTGTTCAGGACGCAATCAAAGAACTCATTACCGATCGATTCTCGTCAGAAGTTATTTTGATTCTGTCAGGTCGAAGCATATTGTATCCAGGCATCAAGGATGTGGTGTTAAAGTCCCTCGAAAAATCGGGCTATAGTGTTGACGAATGGGATTATAATGGAGTGGCTAATAAGTCTGAGATTGTAAAGACGGCAGTCGTTCGTGGTGCTTGTTGGTACGCGATGAACAGCAAATATGTAGAATTGCGTCACGATACGGTGACTTCTACATTCGGTTTCATGGATCAGGTGGATGGTAAGGTGAAATTCAATCCTGTAATTGATAAGAATCTCCCGTTTGATGATAAAGGGGAGATTGAAAACAGCGTTGAACCGATGGATCCTACCATAGATACGGTCAAGTTTGTTCAAATGCTAGGAACCAATTTCGATGAGATTTATAGTAACCCAGCATTAATGCATAAGATGGCCGAGCTGACGCAGATTCCGCAAACAATGATCCAAGGAGAAATCAAGACGATAAAGATTAAAATCGATTCGAACAATAACTTCTCGTACGAGATTAATGTTGCCGGTGAGCCGCAGCCTATTAGCGACGTTTGCAAAGCTACCGATGCAGATATTACGGACACTAACAGCGAAGCTTATGCATTCGCTGCTCTGTCAACTCTTGAGGATGAAACTACATCTGAGAGCGATGTGAATATAGGTCAGATACAAGTCAAAACTTCCGTAGGCTCAAAGGGAAGACGCCGATTCTAAAGAACACTAAGAGCATAAAGATGAAAAAAAAATATTTATTACTGATAATCAGTATGACGATGTCTATATCATTGTCATATGGTATCGAAACAGCTAAGCTTGATTCGGTATGGATTCGTCCGGTCAAGGAAGATACCATCACAAACGAGAAAGATCATGGTAAGGTCTATCGCTTGTTTAAGGGTAGCCTGGTTCAGGTTAAAGGAGAAAAGAATGGTGACATAGTCATAGGTAAGGATACGCTTACCACTGATGCGAGTGCGTATACTGACTACAAAAAGAAGAGGAAAGTTGCAGTTGCCGATATAGCCAAGAGATATCAGCTGAAGGACAATATAGCTAACATAAACGATTCAATCCTGTTTTTTGCCTTTGCAAATCTTGAAGGAAAGGAAAAATTGCACCTTTTCATTAACTCAGACAAAAAGGAACAGCAAGTTTTGTGCTTTGGTGCAAACGATACGGTTCTAATATCTGATCTCGGTGTAACTTCAGACAAGTTAGAGAAAATTATTCTTGTGTCTGAAAATGCGTTGGCATCGTACATCCCGTTCAAAGACATTCCTTCAGTAGAAATAAATGAATACGATGTTGATGAAGTAACTGAAGAATCCGAGTCTAGTATGTCGACATCGATTATTATTCTGATTGTAGTGTTGATAATATTAAGTGCTTTTGTCGCAGTAGTATTTTTATACATTAGACTGAACCGAAGAAACGAGAGTTATGGTAAATCCGATTCTACTAAGAAATATCTGAAACAGATTGACTCCGCAAAAAGAGAGTTTGATAAGAGAAGGCATAAGATTAATGGC
>CAZAZA010000070.1:0-15439 GCA_964489495.1 uncultured Bacteroides sp. | reverse complement strand
CCAAAGGGGTCAGTCCCGCGTGCCCGAAGGGGTCAATCACACGCGCCTTTTCCAGTGGACGGGAGTGGACTATGACTGGCGCGGAATACTGATGATTGTAATCTTCTATATGCTCCGTCGTCAGACCATCGAGCCGTGGATCTGCCGGAGTTGCGTATCTTTTCCCACTCAGGCCGTGATGCAGATTCTCTTCACATTCCCCTTTATGATGCACTATGGCATTGCAGGAGCAATCCTCGCCTCCATGGTTATCTTCCTCTATGACGGCTCTCGCGGAAACATCAAAGGCGTAGTCACCAAATATAGCTTCTACGCCTTCTATCCGTTACACTTACTGTTTTTGTTACTTTTGTAAAGAGAGATGTAATATTGGGAACGGACGACCAGCATCGTCTGTTTCATCACGCGATTCTTTATATAAACACGATATTTCCAAAAGATTGAAAATGAAACCGATGAGAAAAGCCTCACGGCAGAAAGACGCTTCCTGGGCATTGGAAGTCTTTGACAAGGCCCCGTTCGTTACGGTAAGCATGACCAGACCAAATGGCACTCCCTACGGCTTACCTCTGTCGCTTGTAAGAAAAAATGAGACTACATTTTACTTTCATTGCGCCGACGAAGGCGAAAAGATCGATTGCCTGAGAAACAATCCAATCGTTAGTCTTTCTGCTGTAAGCAAATGTTCGCCCGCATTTGAGGAGGACAAACTTAACTATACGGAACACTATAAATCAGCAGTCGCTGTCGGAAGGTGTGAATGGGTAGAAGATGACTCTGAGAAAATCGAGGCACTCCGTCTGCTGTGCCAGCGTTTCCTGCCCAAACACATGTCTCATTTTGACGAAGCCATTACCCGCAGCGTTGACCGGACAACCGTCATCAAAATCATCATTACCGAACCGCCCGTCGGCAAATGTAAGCAATAAGTCGTATAAAAACAGAAACGAGAGTGCCTTGAATATATAAACGGCCTGAAGGACAGGATTCCTTCAGACCGATTTCTATAATATTTAAATACTTATCAGTTGTTGATGAGAGTGGCAATGTCGTTTTCGACAGTCGAGATGGTGCCGATATGGAATTTTTCCTGAAGCACCTTCAGAATATCGGGGGTGAAGAATGCCGGAAGTGTCGGACCGGTGTGGATATTCTGCACTCCGAGATAAAGAAGTGCGAGAAGGACGATGACAGCCTTTTGCTCATACCATGCGATGTTGAACACGATCGGAAGGTCGTTGATGCTTTCCACCTTGAAGGCATCCTTAAGCGCAAGAGCTATGCGCACGAGAGAATAGGAGTCGTTGCATTGACCGGCATCAAGCACACGGGGTACTCCCTCTATGTCACCCAAAGGAAGTTTGTTATAGCGGTACTTGGCGCATCCGGCAGTCAATATCACGCAATCCTCCGGCAGAGCCTTCGCGAAGTCCGTGTAGTAACTGCGGGAAGCTATTCGGCCATCACATCCTGCCATCACGACAAACTTACGGATTTTCCCTCTCTGAATAAGGTCAACCACCTTCGGAGCAAGTTCAACTACCTGATGATGGGCGAAACCACCTACGATCTCACCATGCTCTATCTCTGTAGGAGGAGGGCATGTCTTGGCCTTGGCGATAACTTCCGAAAAATCATGGTGCCCCTCAGAATCTGCCTCGATATGGGTCGTACCGGGCATGTTCACTACCCCGAGTGTATATACTCGATTCATATATGTAGTTTTGTGCCGGGGAGGTACTATACAGTTTGAAGTGAACACGAAACATCCATTGAACGTCTCAAACTCATCGATCTGCTTCCACCATGCATTACCATAGTTACCGGCGAAGTGGGGATATTTTTTGAAGAAGGGATAGTACTGACCGGGAAGCATCTCAGAATGGGTATAGACATCAACACCGGTACCTGCAGTCTGTTCGAGGAGCTCTTCAAGATCGTGCAGGTCGTGGCCGGAGATGAGAATACCGGGATTGTTGCGAACACCGATATTAACCTTAGTAATTTCAGGATTGCCGTATGTGCCTGTATTTGCGGAGTCAAGAAGAGCCATCGCCTTCACGCCACCTTCTCCCATATAAAGCACATTTTTCAGGAGTTCGTTAACTGTGGTGTCCTCCCTGCTTACCTCCTTGAGAGCCTTTTCGATATAGGCGTACACGTCTTCATCCTCATATTTGAGGTTTGCAGCATGACGGGCATATGCAGCTGCTCCTTTAGCGCCATAGATTGCAAGCTGCTTGAGTCCACGCTTGTCGGGATCTGTCTCGGCAAGGACTCCGGTCACGGATTCGAGTCTGGCATAGTCCTCCGGTTCTCCCTCAATGGTTACTTCCGGCATGTCGGGAACCTCAATCCCGAGGGCATTGCACTTTGCGATCAGTTCGCGCTTCATCTGAAACGCACGACGTATGAATCCATCAAGCGAATCATTATCGAAGTTGGCGTTGGTGATGGTTGTGAAGAGGGCATCGATTACCTGATGGCTGGCATCGCGCCGGGCTTCTCCGCGACTGCGGAGCAGGTCATTCAGTATGGCGACGCCGCGTGTCACATACAGCAGTAAATCCATTCTTGCGGATGTCTCGGGAAGTTTTCCACATACTCCGCGTAGGGTGCATCCTGTGCCTTTGGCTGTTTCCTGGCATTGATAGCAGAACATTGAGGGCTGGCTTTCCATATCGCTTTATATTATCAGGGTTTCACTTTAACGAGCATCATTTTTGAATCAGCTTTGGCTACTACACTGTGAGCAACATCAGCTCCCATGAGAAGGAATTCGCCTGCTTTAATTGTATGAGGCTTGTCTAGCATTGTGAACTCGATCTCTCCTTCGAGGACATTCACCATCAGTTCTGCAGGAGCGGTATGAGTGTCAAGTTTCTGTCCTGCCTTGAAAGCTACGAGGACAACGCCGCCGTTGTCATTATTGAAGACATGCTTGAATTGAACCTTTTCAGCAGAAACTTCGATTTGGTCGGCGATGGATTTGACCTCGCCAAACTTATAATCAGTGTGTAACATATTATTCTTTTTAATAATTTTATGACATTATCGTCACTATTAAAACACTGTGAAAAATGTAATGTTCACTTATTCTCTTTATTCATCGAAGCGAATCTTTGAATCTTGCGCCTATTGCGCATGGTGACAATCAAAGCAAACAGGAACACCAGTATGAACATGCTCCCGGCAATGACACCTAATGCCAAAGGGATATATGATGGAATTGAATGCATGATATTCAAATTGAATGCATGATATTCATATGTTTAATGGTTTTGACGTTGCCTGAAGACGTGGAGGAATACGGCCATCCATATACTTCTGCCACCCGGAAGTCAGGATGATAAGTACAAGATAAATCCAGGAAGGATCACTTAGAAATAGAAAACTGAGCATGGTGTTGACCACTATATTCAGTCCTATCCATTGCCATAATCCGGCCTTTCTGAAGTCAAGCACCGACAATGTGGCTGACGCCGCTTCCTTCACGGTGCCAAGACCGCTTTCACACAGATAGGCGCCGTATGCAATCAGTGTTGAGAACAGCAAGGCCTCGTCATGGGTGAAACTGTCTGACAGATGAAAGAAAGCGGCAAAGCTTAGTGCCGCTATCCATAGCAGTGCATGGTCTATGGCCATGTACCACACTTATAGCGAATCCTGCTCGCCAAAAGAATGAAGTAATATCGACTGACTGCCAGGTTAAGCCAACATGAATTGGCTGAGAAGTCAGGGGTAAGTTATACTACCATATGCATCTATAAATGGAATCGTTGCACAAAAAGGAATGCCGATTTATCCTGAAAAGGACAGATTGTACGGTGGTCTGCCATCTTTCATCGCAGACTCTATGCCTGACAACTGAGAACATTTAGTATTCAGCCAATGGGCCGAGGATTCAAAGGAAGTGGAGTCCGGACTGATGAATAACAATGAGATTAAAAGTCCCTTCTCACTTTGTGCGTAGCACATCGTAGACGGTGAGGGCGCTTGCCAGTGAAAAGAATGCCCCGATAATCCAATAAAGGAATCCATAGCTTAGAAGAGAGACGTTTAAACCGATTTGAGGCTCCAGCAGACCTATTGTTTTTACGAGATTATCGATTGATGGCAATAAAAGGGTGAATAGCACACCGGTGACGAAGCCCGCAATAGCTGCCGCAAATCCGATTTTTTTACTTCGCCTCTGGAGTTCGGAATTATGCTGTCGGATGATTTCTACCTTGTCGAGACTGTCCTGCAGCTTCGACATAAAATCGTTATCTGATGAGAGTTCTGGTTGGAAACTGTCGAACAGCTCCTTAAATTTTTCGTCGTCCATATTGTGTATCAGTTTCGATGTGATTCCATCAAATTTCTCAAATGACTGCGCCCACGTGAAAGGTATTGCTTTACAGCTCCTTCTGAAGATTCTGTAATTACTGAGATTTCCTTTACGGAATATCCCTCCATATAGAATAGAAGGATAGCCGACCGCTCTTTAGCCGAAAGCCTGTCAAGGGATGCATATAACTCCTGATAACGGAAAGCATTGTCGGATTGATTATCGCTTTCAATCGCCTTCGCTTCTTCATACCCTACTGTCTGCTTCCGCGATCGCTGATGATCAAGAAAAGCATTATATGCTATGCGATAGATCCAGGCATTGAAACTGTCGGCATTAAGGAAACCCTCGCTCGAAAGATAGGCCTTTATAAGAGCTTCCTGTGCTATATCGTCGGCAAGTTGTGAATCCCCGCAGCAAAGGGCTGTCAAAAAGCGCCGTAGCGCCTTCTGACAAGCCTCTGCATGGATTATAAACTGTTGCCTGTTCATTTCTGACAACCGTCGGCTTGGTCAACATGTTTGCGTGTCACAAAAAACACAACAAGATAGCTGATGCCGATAGCAAGACTTATCATGCCAGATAATAAAGTGATGGATAACCCATCGCGACTAAAATTAATGACATCGCAAAGCCCTATTATTCCGGTCACGACAAGGCCGATGCCTATCAATGAGAAAATGCACCCGTTAAGAAGCCTGCGGCTCAGAATTTCGTATGGTGTTCTTTTCGGTTTGCTCAATGCCTCGGCGAGCTTGTCGGCGTCAATGTCGTTGTTTGCCTCGATTGCCTTTATCAGCACGTCGGCTCGTTTATTGTCGTTATTTATCCTCTGGCGCATTATCAGGTAGACAACCATTATCGGCAGTACGACACAGACAGAGACAGGTACGATAATTCCCGTCAAAAAATCAAAATCTCCCATAAGTAAAAAGTCTTTATAATGTTTTGAATATTATTTCTGAGACATCTCGCTTATAAGACGCATCGATTCGCAAAAAGGTGACAACCCGCGCAAAAAAAATACGGCTAACCGGCGGTCAGTGCGTCGTGATTTTGCACATAACGCCAAAAATCCGTAACTTTGCAGTGCCGATTCAAGACTGTGTTTTGTAATCCTCATCGGAGGGCATGGAACGATGCCGGATAAGATGACCGGGTAAAACCACGATTCTTATACGGCTATTTTTATGCTTAACAATTAATGATGATTCGTAATGCAACGTGATTCGATTGATTTGGGGACTGTAAAAATACCCCGGCTTTTCAGACTCTATCTCATTCCTACGCTTCTGGGTATGTTATCGCTTTGTGCGGTGACAGCTACCGACGGAATATTTGTGGGTCAAGGCGTTGGCAGCGACGCGCTTGCGGCCGTCAATATATGCATACCTCCCACCATGGTGATGATGGGCCTCAGCCTTATGCTCGGTGTGGGAGCTTCAGTGGTTTCTTCGATTCATCTCGCATCGCGAAATGTGAAAGCCGCCCGACTGAATGTAACGCAGGCATTAGCCACCGTCACTCTTATTATTGTATTTTTTCTGGGAGTGTCTCTCTCATCGATCGATACCACAGGACGCGTGCTCGGCAGCTCTGACACACTCATGCCTCTGGTACGGGATTATCTGCCATGGATATTTGTCTGCTGCCTGTTTCAGTCGTGGTGTGGTATCGGGCTGTTCGTGGTGAGACTTGACGGATCGCCAAAATACGCCATGTGGTGCAATGTGATTCCCGGGCTTCTTAACGTGCTGCTCGACTATGTATTCATTTTCCCGCTGCAGATGGGCATAAGAGGCGCGGCTATCGCCACCTGCATCAGCTGCGCGACAGGCGGCTTCATGGTGATGGGCTATCTCGTTTTTTTCGCACGATCATTGCGTCTCATACGGGTCAAGATGAGCCGTAAAAGCTTAATGCTCACCTTGCGCAATATCGGCTATCAGTGCAAAATCGGTATCTCCGCCCTGCTTGGCGAGGCCACCATGGGGGTGTTGATGCTTATGGGCAACCTTATGTTTATGAAATATATAGGAAACGACGGCGTGGGCGCATTCAGCATCGCCTGTTACTACTGTCCGTTCGTTTTTATGATAGGTAATGCAATAGCTCAGTCGGCCCAGCCTATCATTAGTTACAATTACGGCACAGGGAGCAAGTCAAGGGTGGTGGCGACTGAACGGCTTGCCATTTTTGCGGCTGTAGGCTGTGGTCTTGCGGTAACTGCCGCCTTCATATTCACTCCGTCGGCCATGGTCCATCTGTTTCTTGATGATGGGATGCCCGCAGCAAAAATTGCAGTCGCAGGCTTCCCGGTTTTTTCAGTTGCTTTCGTAGCCTTTATTTTCAACCTTACCGCGATAGGCTATTTTCAGAGCGTTGAAAAGGTCATGCCTTCAATCGTTTTTGCTCTGCTTCGAGGTCTGATATTCCTCGTCCCGTCATTCATATTGCTCCCTATGGTTCTGGGAGAAACCGGCATATGGCTCGCGTTAGGGGTGTCAGAGATACTCACGTCGCTGTCTATCGCAGGTTATTACCTTGTCACCCGCAGGAGCGATGGCAAGCATTGTTTTAAGCCAGATCCGGCTTAAGCCGATACGTAAGCACCGAGAAGATGACGACAAACAGCAGCAGGACGAGAAAAACAATCGCCGTGCTGTGGAGTATGTTACCAACACCGACAAGCGGGGCGACTATGGCGCCGACGACATACCCCGACACACCTAACAAAGCCGACGCTTCGCCGGCCTGGGTGCGACCCTCGTTCATTGCCAGCGTATTCGACACACTGAAAATCATACCTCCCGCAAACAACATGGTTACCGTGCAAATCTCGAACAGCAGAAAGCTATGTATATGCCAGAGGGCATACGCCCCGACTCCTATCGATGGCACAAGTATTGCCGAAGTCACTATTACGGCATTTTTAAACGGATGGAAGCGCAATGACAGCATTGACCCGGCCGCAACCGCCAGTGAATTCAACCCGATTATTACGCCGTAGACGGTCTGAGAAAAACCATAATGGTTTTCCAATATGAACGGGGCAGCCGAAATATAGCTGAAAAGAAGCCCTAATGCACATCCCTTAAGGCCTATATGCACCATGAAAGGCTTGTTTTTCATTAACTTAACATAACCTGACAGTGTCCTATACCAGGGCAATTTGGTACGATCCTGCGGGTAAAGCGATTCCTTGAGCTTCGGTGCAAAGCATAGCACAATAAATGCAAAAACAGCTAATACTATAAAAACCATCTTCCATCCGCCGTGATCAGCTATCACGCCTCCAAGAACAGGAGCCGAGGCTGGCGCCAGACCGTTTACAGCTCCGATAAGAGCCATCAGTTTTGCGAGATCACGGCCATGGTATATGTCGGCCGGAATCGTACGGGCAAGAAAATATCCTCCTGCAGCCCCCATGCCCTGAACAAGCCGGCAAAGGAGAAAGACAGTCATATCGGGTGAAAAAACCGATGCGACAGCTCCGGCTATAAATACGATCAGCGAAAAAATCAACACTATCTTTCGCCCATAGTGATCGGAAATCGGCCCCATTATCAACTGACCTAAACCGAGGCCGATCATGCCGAATGTAAGGCTCAACTGCGACTGTGGAGTAGTACAATGGAAATAATGCGCCATCTCAGGCAATGCGGGAGTGTACATGTCGTTTACGAACGACCCAAGCGCGCTCAACAGCACCAGGTATATAACGAGAAACCAGTAGTACTTTCTATTGGTCTGAGCCGGGCGCAACGGTATGTCTTGCATAATTATTTTTTACTAAAAACACACCGGTCTCATATTGTGTTCAAGTCCTATAATCTTAAACCTATGCCGAGCATGAGATTCTGGGGCTCTTTGAAACTGCCGAGCCGATAGCCTGTGTTCAAATACACTTTTTTTGTTATAAAAGTCTTTAAAGACAACGACTGATAAAAAGCCTTGTCACCCTTTGGACTGACAAAATCATATCCTACCCCGACATTCACAGCGAAAACAGGCATTGTCAGTTCGGCATGTGCTGACAGACCGACACTGACCTGTCTTCTGAACGGCGGACGTCTGAACTTGACCATGTCGCCAGACGTTCCGTCGACCCAATACGACGACAGTCCCGCGCCTTCATCCCATTGCATATCGAGCGACGGCCCGACTGCGACCCAGCGGTTTAGGCTGCGCAGCGGTGAGAACTGTAAGCCGGCGATCCCGAATTTTCCCGGACACAACTGCGGATCCAACCGCCCGGCAACTGAAACGACGCGTTTGCGCCATGCTCCATATGCCATGACGTCGTAATGCCATTGACCTTTGTCTGCATCCTCAATCATGCCGGTATCGGCTATGGTTGTGTCTTTTGACTTATGAGTGAGAGTATACGAGATGCCTATAGTCGCACCAATAGTATTCACACCGGCATTGGGCCAGGATGTATTACCGTTGGAATAATGGTTTGCCATCAACCCGAACGACATATTCCAACGATCCGAAAGGCTGTAATGCAATTTGACTCCGATGCCCATGTGAGCCGTAACGGAGGTGCTGACGACAGCATTGTTGTCGGCTGTTTCGGGATTGTAATGCTTCCATCCGAATGCGGCTCCGAACTGCCACTCGTAGCCAAGCCATACTTTTTCGTTGAAACGCACTATCGGCGCTCCCTGATAGACATATGCCGAAACCGGCGTGCCGAGCAGCGAGTTTGAGAAAAATGTATTACCGACAATACCGAGTCCCTGATAGAGTCCCCGGTAAAGCATTCCCTCGCGTGTCGATGAATCAAAACTGAAATCCACTCTGGCACCTCCCGAGAATGAGCTACGGATTATATTCATCTCCGGATTGTTGCCTTTGAGAAAACCATTGGTGCCCGGAACCCATGCGGGACGGATTTCCGCCCCGACACGCCATTGCAAAGTGCGCTGAAAACCTGACGGAATAGTATCGGAAGCTCCTGAAGTGAATACGACTGCCAGCAGAGCAATTGCCGACACGATCACTTTATTCATATTTAACCGTATAGTCATAATGTGTGGCATATATTGAAGACCATGTTACCTCCTCTTCGAAATCCTGTCCTACTACAGGATTGAAAAGATGGAGCACACCCTTCTGACTGGCAAGCGCATAATATAGTGTATAAGTTACGGTTGCCTTTGTCTCAGGCGGCACTTCGACTGTTATCTTTTTATTTAAATATCGGGTTGGTACGAAGGTCCTACGCATTCCTAATTGGATGTCGTCATTCTCCATCCATACCCAGTCTTGTCCGTCAAACGTCAGCATCGGAATCTTAAGGGTCAGCATTTGTGCCCAATGATCGGCCGGCGAGACAATATCACTGCACACAGACTCGCTAAACGGCAGAATCTCCAATTTCTGGACAAGTTTACTATTATTTGTCAGGCTTGTTATGTGTGTAGTCTTATCGTGGTTTTCCTTAATAAGCATGCCGCCTGAAAGATTCCAGCCCGAAACCCGCTGCATGCGTTCGCCCTCCCTGATTGTGACATCAATGTACTTTGACACACCGTAGTCATAGTCAAAGCACAACCTGAAACTGACGGCATCCGATACATTATAATCACTGTAAAAGTAAACCATATCTCCGGCAAACCCGATCGAATAATAAAGCACCGGAGTTTCATAGACGATGCTCTGAAGTCGCGATGGCTGACAGTCAGCTTCTGCAATACCACCGTCCACACTATAATATGTCACATATTTTATTTCGTCAGGAGCATAGTCGATATATATGCGTGTCAGGCCGTCTCTTGAAAAGGGTGATGACCACCCTCCGCCGTCGCCGTCAATATCTATTGTGGTATTAGCAGGCAAGTCACTATTCTCTATAAATATATCATTATTGCAGCCCGAAATCAACAGCGAGAACAAAACTGCCGACAATAAGACTGTTTCTTTAATAAACATTCTTTTTTCTAATAAATCGCCACAAATTTAGATATTTTTCAGTGAAATATTGCAAGCAACCCTCTTTGGGGACATTATTTTTTATTGATTTTTTTCTATGAGGACTGCCCCTATTTTGATAATCAGCTTTTTTAGCCTAATTTTGCAAGGAAAAAACAAATAGGCCATGATAAATGTAGATAAAGCAATTTGCCCTCACGACCACATATGCCCTCTGATGAAAACTTGTCCGGTGGGGGCCATTTCACAGGATGCTGAAGGTTTCCCTGTGATTGACCACACTCTATGCATCGAATGCGGGAAGTGCGTCAGGAAATGTCCGAAGAAAGCGATGAAGCAATCATTGGAACAGCCCGGCTGAAAGCATCTGCACTAACTGTGGGGAGAGCGAACAAATCGTCATCGTGAGGAGTTGATTTATGAAGAACCGAATCCCTACACTATGCAACAGCAATCTTCACAATCACCGACAAAACGATCAACAGATGCCGGAAAAATACTAGCAGGAAACGCCTGCATACTGATCGCTACCATTTTCTGGGGTGTAAACATACCTGTGACTAAGGCCCTGATTCCTGACTGGATGACATCAGAAGGAATCACTGTCGTAAGGCTTATTGGAGGATGCGCCTTGATGTGGGCGGCTTCGCTATTCGTGCATTGCGACAAGATAGCTCGCGGCGACTGGAAAAAGCTCGTGCTTGGAGGTGTGGTGGGATTGTTCGGATTTCTGTTTCTCTTCGTAAAATCGCTCAAATTCGCCAACCCGATCGATGTGTCCATTATAATGACGCTCCCGCCGATGTTCGTCATACTGATCGGAGTGCTCTTTCAGCACAAGCGTCCGTCGATGATGGAGTATGCTGGGATTGCGGTATCGTTTGCGGGCGCGGCAGTAGTGATACTCGCCGCAGGCGGCAACGGGACGGCAGGGAAAGACAACCTCCTCGGCATCATATTGGCCATACTCTCATGCGTGTGCTATGCTTTTTATCTTGTAATCGTGGAAGGACCAAGCCACACTTACCCTCCCGTTACAATGCTGAGATGGGTATTCCTGTTCGCAGCCATTCCCGGGCTGTTGCTCGTGCCGGGATTTGACAAGATGCCCATAATCCACACATCAGAAATCGTGCCGTGGGTTGAGATTGGATTTATTCTGCTGTGTCCGACTTTCATAGCCTATTTTCTCGTGCAGCCGGCGGTGAAAGATATCGGTTCGGAGATGGTGTCGCTCTACCAGTATCTCCTGCCGGTGTTCGCCACAATCTCGGCTGTGCTCATGGGGCTTGACAAGCTAAAATGGGTACAGGTAATTGCGATGTTGATAATAGTCGGCGGAATGGTGCTCACCAACATAGGGAAGAAACGGCGCAAGGTGAAGCCTCAGGCTACCTCTCTATTTGAAAGGAAATGAAAGCAAAGATATTGATCAAACGAACGCTATTAAGCCTCGGTGCGTTTTTTGTTATCATCGTGGCTTTTACGGTTTATGCCAATGTAAAAGTAGAAAACGCTTCCGCGGGAAAAATGTATTCTTCCGTAGATTCTATCCCACACAATAAAGTGGCCTTATTGTTGGGAACAAATCCATTAAACAGGTTGGGACGCCCTAACTCATATTTCACAAACAGAATCGAGACTGCAGCAAAACTGTATCATGCCGGCAAAGTCGATTTCATCATAGCAAGCGGAGACAACCACACAAAACAATATGATGAGCCGACAGCTATGCGTGACTCACTTATAGCTCACGGAGTTCCTGAAGACCGAATTGTTCTTGACTTCGCTGGATTCAGGACGCTTGATTCGGTTGTAAGGGCAAAAGAGGTGTTCGGGTGCGACTCGTTGACAATCATATCACAATCCGACCACAACGCGAGGGCATTATACCTTGCAGAATCCAATGGGATGGACGCTGTGGCCATTTCGGCGCCGCTTCGTGCTGGAAGATGGGTCCGCACTCGGCTTGCATTAAGAGAATGGCTCGCCAGAGACAAGATGATGCTTGATATATTGTTCGGTAAAGAACCGCATTTCCTTGGTGAGAGAATCGTAATACCCGACATCGTGGCACAGAAATGCTATTCCACCGCTGAGGGAATGTCAATGAAGATTGTGAGTCCGGATTCTATAAAGGTTCCTGCTGATTCGCTTGTCGTGCAGTTTACAAACAACGGCAAGAAAGATTTGACCACCGGGGAATGGTACAGAATTGACAAAAAATCTGCTGATGGAGGTTGGCAAAAAGCCCCATACTCCCAAAAGTATCTTGACTTTCAGTCAGATGGAGTTGAAGTATGTTTCAATGATATAGGATATAGTATCAGACCTCATGCTTCGTTCAGGATAATAGTAAAACCTTGGATCTATGACCTCGAAGATAAAACAGCTACTTACCGGCTTGTCAAGACTTTCAGTTTCCCACCCTATCCCATCGAGAAAAGTGATACAGCCTTCGTCGAATTCAATATCATGTAAATGATTTCAGTTTCGCATGAAGTTTAATGTAGCGGAACTGAATTCTGTGTTTTTGCGGTTAAGGTGCAGAGAAGGCGGCGCCGTAGCGGGGATCGTTGGGGAGGTTTTCGAGGTGTCGTTTTAGAACCCGGCCTTCCGGGCTGTAGAAATGGATGTCGCTGACGAAGTCCTGCCAGTTTTGGAGGGCGTTGCGGTTGTAAGTCGACAGATCGTCAGGTGTGAATGACGGCGATTCGGTTACAATTGTTATGCCTTCTTTTCGCAATTGCGCCATTACTTCCGATTTCGATCGTTTCGGATTATCTCTCAGATACATGTTCACAGCACCTTCCGAAATCCTGCTTTTCAGCGTCGGGTCTGCCATGCGGTTGTGCCAGACATTCCTGAGCATCTCTTCGGGCATCACCACGTCGCCATTACTGAATTCGGAGAAAATTCTGTCGGTAATGGCCTTGTCATGGTGGAAAAACACGGCTCGGACGTTAGGCAGAGCGTTGAAGTTCTGGCCTTCCTTCATTTTCAGCAGAAATCCTGCCTGGTTGCCGCTGCGCATAAACACCTGCTTGCCTATGGTCGTAAGTTGAGTCCCATAATTCTCCCGGGCGAAAGAATCAGGTTCGATGCTGTAGAAGTAAATCACACCGAGTTTGTCACCGTCATACTTGACATAGCGGTCGTGGTTGAAATCAAAAGTCGTGACTGCGAAAAACTTGGCTATTTCGATTCGCGAAGTCAGGTCGAGATACTCGGTGCAGTTGTAATAGTGCTGAGCCAGCCCTTTATAATTCATCTCGAACACAAACCGGTCGTGGAAGAGCTCGATGCCATTGTCAAGCAGCTTTACCAACGGGTGTGTGCGGAGAAGCATTGCAAGCTCGTAGGTCTGCATATGTTCCGACAGCACACGGTCTTTGACTCCCGGCCTGAATAACGAAGGTGTGCACTTGCTGTAAAACTCGCTTTGTCCCCGGAACAGGAACTTATGGTTGTGGAGAATAGGTTTGAGTGAGAATCGGCCCGACTGCATCTGGTTCACCACAAACCCGTTGTCGCCCGTCGCACCGAAATCATAATATCCGACGTTGGCCGAAGCCCAGGGAATGCGGAAAACACCCCTTTCGAAATCAAGGAAAAACTGCTCGTTAGCAATCGCCTTGCGGTACTCGTCTCGTCTTAGAGCCTCCTTCTCCAGTTTGATGATATAATCGGCGGCCTCGTCGACGTTGTCAAACGGATTTGTCTGCGAACCCTTCCTGCCGTTGTTGAACTTCTGCGGTTTGATCAGCTTGGATTTTCCGGCAAGGTTCTGGAGTTTGGAAGCCCTGATGTTACACTCCTTGTCGGAGAATCGGATTACGTTATGCGATCGACCAGCGGCATCATGTGCCCGGCTGACCACTGTCGGTATACCCAGCCTTTCTGTCAAAAACGCTGCCGTAGCCCCTAAGTTGGAATTCGGTATATGGTCAAGCTGGATGCCTTTGAGAGTCATTAGGGCGCAGCTGAACAGCAGGGCCTCGCCGTCCACAAGTTTGCTTTCGATGCCTTCTGTCGCAAACTTATGCCACTTCCATGCATTCATATACGACCAACTTCTTTGGGCAGTTGGTTCATTTGCCGAACAAAAAGCCTCAACAAACGGAACGTGTATGACAAATTGTCGATTCCCAAAATCGACATATGGAGGAGTCATTTTATGCTCCGGATCAAAGCGGGTTTCCTCGACGATTTCAGGCCATTGGTCTTCAGGCAGCTTCAGAAACAGAAGCGCCTCGCGGAAAAATTCTTTTGAAATTTCAACAATGTCGTTCATGATGTGAGCCTCGCGTATTCCGCTTCGCACAATGCTTAATGCGTAGTGCTTAATGCGTAATTATCTGTGGGCATACCGGTCTCTTTAGAGCGAGTTGATTTCCGCTTCGGATAAGCCGGTCGCAGAAGATATCTTTGCGATAGATAAACCTATAGCTTTAAGATTCCTGGCGATTCTCCGCTTCTCTTTCGCCTCGCCTCTTACTTCACCACGTTCCTCTCCCTTAATACCGGCGTAGGCGAGTTGGTTTGTGATGTCGCGATAGGCTTTCAAGTCGGCGTCGTAGGCGCGACGTTCCTCAGTGTTAAGATTTGCGTATGAAGTTACGGCTTCGAGCCGTTTGAACAATTCACTCTGTTGTGTAAAAGGCATAGTGCTGCGCAAAGTATTAAGTTTGAAGTATTAAGTGTAAAGAATTCAAAGTTAGTAAGACAGAATTTCACTCATTTTCAAACAGGTACTTGAAGCCGAAGTCAGTGAGCGGGTTGATATATTTAGACATGATAAGCGGTGGTTAGATTAGATTTGTTGCAAAGATAGGTTTTTTAGTCGGAATTTTGTAAAATTCCGACTAAAAAAGTTTTTTTGGGGAGGGTGCGTACTCTCAACCCTATGCTAATTAGTATTGGAATCCAATTCGTTAAACAAAAGATGGAGATTAGTATATGATTCTCCTGCGTTTAGTTCTTTTGCACGAGTAATGGCTTGATTTATTTTACCATCAGTTAATAACTCTGATACCCATACCTCTTTTGAGAGAAAAGACTGGTGCTTACTGAAATTAGAAATATAACGGCGTAAAACAATTATCACATCGTCTGATGTTGCGAAATAACGATTGGTATTCAAATAGTGAAGCAAAAACCAGAATTCAA
>CAZAZA010000069.1:0-15452 GCA_964489495.1 uncultured Bacteroides sp. | reverse complement strand
AAAGGTGTAGGTAGTTCGAAGAACGGTCGTGAATCAGAAAGCAAACGACTCGGAGTCAAGATTTTCGGTGGTCAGTTTGCCAAGGCCGGCAACATCATCAAACGTCAGCGTGGCACCGTTCACCATCCGGGCCTGAACGTTGGCATGGGCAAAGACCACACGATCTATGCTCTTATCGACGGCACAGTTGTCTTCACCGAAGGCCGCAACGGACGTCGGTTCATCAACGTAAAGCCTGTTGAGGCATAAGACCATAGAGCGACAACAACCCCATTCAGAAGCATCGCAGCCACGCTGCGGTGCTTTTTTTATCCCCGCGACAGCCTATCTTGCGTCGAGCGGCGGCAGGAACGCATCGGGATAATGGGTCAGTTCATACTCGCCCGGCTGCCCTACAATCCCGATCACGTCAAATCTCGGGCTGTGAGGAATGCGGTTGATCCGCAGATACATGTCAGCAGCCTTTGCCATATGCCTGATTTTCTTATCGTCGACCGCTTCGACAGGGTCGGTGAAACTGTCGTTTCGGGTTTTCACCTCCACAAACACCACCTCGTCGCCGTCCATCGCCACAATGTCAATCTCAAACCTTCCGGCCTTAAACCCGCGTTCTACAATCGAATACCCCTTAGCCACAAGGTAATTCGCCGCCACATTTTCGCCCCATCGCCCAAGATCGTTATGCTCAGCCATTATTCAATAATTTTATTGCAAATTTACACCTATAGTCGTAACTTTGCAAAACAAACATCATCATTATGAACAAACCGATCATTACCGCATTGACAGCCTGCCTCCTGTCGGCCTCGCTGTATGCGGCCGAAAACGGCGACACAGTGCGCCCGCTCTGGCTCCGCAACCCGGCCATTTCGCCCGACGGACGCAGCGTGGCCTTCACATATAAAGGCGGCATCTACACCGTGCCTTCGACCGGGGGCGAGGCGCGCCGGCTGACCTCGGACCGGTCATACAACACCCGCCCCGTCTGGACACCCGACGGCTCCCGCATAGTGTTCGCAAGCGACCGCGAAGGCTCCGACGACATATTCATCGTCGATGCCGGCGGAGGCACACCGCGACGTCTCACCTCTTTCAGCGGTGGCGAGACTCCCCTGGCGTTCGCCGACTCCGTCCACCTGCTCTTCTCGGCCAACATAATGCCGTCGGCAGCCACCATGCTCAATCCCGGAGTGGCCCAGGTCTATTCAATCGATGTCACCGCTGACTCCCCGCGCCCCGCGCAGTGGCTTCCGCAGCCGGTCGGAGCCGTGTCGGTCAACGCTTCCGGCGACATACTCTACCAGGATAAAAAAGGCTACGAAGACCCTCTGCGCAAGCACGAGCGGTCCTCCGGCACCAGCGACATATGGCTCATCCGCGACGGCAAGCACTCCAAGCTGACCATCTTCGAAGGCCATGACCTGTCCCCCGTATGGGCCGGACAGCCCGACAGCTTCTACTACCTCACCGAACGCGACGGCACGCTTAACGTCTGGAGCCGTTCGGTCGAAGGCACCGACACCCGCCAGCTTACAGCTTATGAGAAGCACCCCGTGCGCTCGCTGACCGCATCGTCCGACGGCACACTCGCCTACAGCTGGGACGGAGAAATCTACACGCTGCGCCCCGGCGCGCAGCCGCAGCGGCTCGACATCACGATCAAAAGCGACCTCTACGACAACGACCGCGTGAAGCAGATACGCACCTACGGGGCCTCGTCTATGACAGCCGCGCCATCCGGCAAAGAGGTAGCCTTCATCATACGCGGCGACCTCTACGTGACCGATACCAAATACAAGACCACCAAACGCGTCACCAATACCCAGGGACAGGAACGCGAGATGAACTTTTCGCCCGATGGGCGCACTCTTGTCTACGACAGCGAGCGCGACGGCAAATGGAAACTCTTCACCACGCGCATCAAGGATGACAAAGAGAAGCAGTTCGCCTACTCCACCGACCTCGTCGAAGAACCGCTCTACGAGTGCGCCACGTCGGCCCAGCAGCCCAAATTCAGCCCCGACGGAAAGAAAGTGGCCTTCCTCGAAAACCGTACCACCCTCCGGGTCATCGACCTTAAGACCAAGGAAGTCACCACTGCCCTCGACGGCAAGTTCAACTACTCCTACACCGACGGCGACATTTCGTTTGAATGGTCGCCCGACAGCCGCTGGCTGCTCGTCGACTACATCGGCGTTGGCGGCTGGAACAATACCGACATAGCCCTCGTTGCGGCCGACGGCTCGCAGGTTGTCGACCTCACCGAGAGCGGCTACACCGACAGCAACCCCAAATGGGCGCTCGACGGTAAAGCCATTACTTATGAGACAGCCAAATACGGCATGAAAAGCCACGGAAGCTGGGGCAACCAGAGCGACATAATGATAATGGTGCTCGACACCGACGCCTGGGACAACCTCCGCAACAACGAAGAGGAAGCCGCACTTCGCCAGAAAGAACTTGACGAAGCCAAGGAGGAGGAAGAAAAAGCCAAAGAGTCTGACAGCGATAAAGCCAAAGTTGACAAACGTGTGCGCCGCGCCAAAAAGAACGACAAGAAAAAGCAGACCGAAGCTGGCGATGACGACAGTCCTAAGCCCCTTGAATTCGACCTCGACAACCGCCGCTACCGCATGATGCGTCTCACACCCGCTTCGGCCTTCGTCGGCGACTACTTCCTTTCGCCGAAAGGCGACAAATTCTACTACGTTGCCGTCAACACCGAGGGCGACGAGGCCGTGCTCTATGTGCGCGACTTGCGCAAGAACGAAACCCGTCCGCTCGTGTCGGGTGTCAACAGCGGCATAGTTTCAGATGCCAAGGGTGAGAACCTGTTTGTGTTCTCCGGCGGCGGAATCAAGAAAATTTCCCTGCCCGGCGGCGACACAGAGGCTGTGACCTATGAGGCCGTCTACGAGCGTCACCCGTCAAAAGAACGCGCCTATATCTACGACCATATGTGGAAACAGGTCAAGGACAAATTCTATGACCAGAACCTTCATGGCGTCGACTGGCAGGCATATGGCGACCACTACCGCCAGTTCCTGCCCCACATCTCCAACAACCGCGACTTTGCCGAGCTTATGAGCGAGATACTCGGCGAGCTTAATGCCTCCCACACCGGCGCAAGAGCCTACGGCTTCGGCGCACCGATGTCGACGGCCTATCTCGGAGCTTTCTTCGACGAAAACTATAACGGCGACGGACTGATGGTCAAGGAAGTGCTTCCCCGCAGCCCGCTGGCCACAAAGAAGGCCCACGTCAAGCCGGGCGACAAGATTGTGTCGATCGACGGCAAGCCCGTCAAAGCCGGCGAAGACTACTTCCCGCTGCTCGAAGGACTCGCCGGACGCAAAATCTACTTAGGCATCCAGCGCCGCGACGGCTCTCTCGACCGCGTGCAGGTCAAACCCATAACCTCGGGCCAGAACAGCGACATGCTCTATCAGCGCTGGGTTGAGCGCAACGAGGCCATGGTCGACAGCCTTTCGGGAGGCCGCATCGGCTATGTCCATGTACAGGGAATGGACAGCCCGAGCTTCCGCACCGTCTACGACCGTCTGCTCGGCAAATACCGCAACCGCGAGGCCGTCGTTGTCGACACGCGCTGGAACGGCGGCGGATGGCTTCACAACGACATAGCCCAGCTGCTCTCCGGCCGCGAATACGTGCGCTTTATGCCGCGCGGCCAGTACATCGGCAGCGAGCCGTTCTCGCAGTGGAACAAACCCTCCGTGATGCTCGTCAACGAGTCAAACTACAGCGACGCCCACGGCACGCCTTTCGTCTATCAGACCCTCGGCATAGGCGACGTGGTCGGAGCACCCGTTCCCGGAACAATGACTGCAGTCTGGTGGGAAACGCAGATAGACCCCACCATTATATTCGGCATCCCGCAGGTGACATCGATGGACCTTGACGGCAACGTGCTCGAAAACCACCAGCTCAACCCCGACGTTCTCATCTACAACAACCCCGGCGACGTGGCCGCCGGCTACGACGCCCAGCTTGCCGGCGCAGTCAAATGCCTCCTCGACAAAGTCGGCTCCAAGGCCACATCAAAATAAGCCCATACCCACACATCCTCTATAGACAGGCGGAAAGATGTCACCCAACGACATCCTTCCGCCTGTCCGCATCCTCCCATCGTTACCATATTATCATCACATAATTTCATTCATATGGCAACGATAAAGATTCGATTCAGGCGCGCGTCGTCAGGCGACAATTGTGGCACCCTCTACTACCAGATCATCCACCACCGGCAGGTAAAGCAGATCTACACACCCGGCCGTCTGCTCAGCAGCGAGTGGGACAGCGACAGCGGCCGCATACTGATAAGTGACGACTGCACCCCGGCCCGGGCCCTCTACCTCTCCGCTGTAATCAACGAGATAAACGACGGCGCAGACCGGCTTCACGCCATCGTGGACCGTCTCGACTCATCGGGCGCCCCCTATTCGGCCGACGACATAGTTTCGGCATTTGCCGCTCACCCCTCCGAAGAGGGTGTGGTGTCGTTCACACGCCGGCTCGTCGACAGCCTGCGTCGAATGGGCAAAAAAGCCATGGCCCGACGCTACAGCCTGACGCTCGCATCGCTTCTGCGCTACACCGGCAACAGCGAAGTGTCCTGGGACAGCTTTGATTCAACGTTAGTTTCAGGATTCGAAGAATTTCTGCGCAAACGCGGGCTATGCCGCAACTCCACATCATTCTATATGCGCAATCTGCGCTCGATAGTCAACCGTGCCTCCGACAGCGGCTTCTCCATTCCGCAACATCCCTTCCGTCATGTGTATCTCGGCATCGACAAGACAGCCAAGCGGGCAGTATCGCTGCAGACAGTCTGCCGTATCCGCGACATCGACCTCTCGTCGTTCCCGCATATCGACTTCGCCCGCAACCTGTTCATGTTCGCCTTCTATACCCGAGGAATGTCATTTGTCGACATAGCCTATCTTCGCAAGGCCAACCTCTCCAACGAAGTCATCTCCTATTTCAGGCGCAAAACCGGCCAGTTCATCCAGGTGCGTCTCGAGAGTCCGACCCGCGAGGTGATGGAGCGCCTCGGCCAAAGCTCCAACACCTATCTGCTGCCAATTATCCGTGACGAGTCAGCCGATACCGACAGCCAGTACAGCAACGCCTATCACAAAGTCAACCGCAACCTACGCAAACTCGGCGAAATGCTGAGACTCGACACCCGGCTCACACTCTATGTGGCCCGACATGCCTGGGCAAGCATAGCCCACCACAACAACGTGCCCCTGTCAACCATAAGCCGTGCAATGGGACACGATTCCGAAACGACAACACTGATCTATCTCAGTTCCATCGACACATCTGTTGTCGACAGGGCCAACAAAAAAATAATAACGCTATTGGGTGGGGGAAGCGACTGAGCTGTCGCATGACATATTTCTTGTGCACAACTTAAAGTTTCTCTTTAAGAGACTGACGTTTTACGGCTGCAAAGTTATACAATTTCCTGGAAATAACAATCATTATGCGCGAAAATTTTCAGCGTTAACGATAATTTTGTTTTGCAACAGGTGTCAAAAAGTCAGTATAAGTTTTGCGAAAGCACTACTCGCATACACGCATATTCCTCATTATCAATTAGTGAACAGCCTTGTCAGTCTCTTAAAGAGAATCTGACCTCACATCAACAATAAACCTATAATATACAATAACAGACGACTAAAAGCAAAACACAGTGGAGATTAGTTGATACCGAATCCGCTTTCTTTTCAAAATCCTCTCGCAACTACTTGATGGACAGATAGTTCCACAATCAAGCAGGACTTAAAGAATTGCTTGTCACCCAGCTTCTTATGACCGGGAATCCGACCGAAAAACAATGGTTTGCCATGCGCGACCTTTCAAGGCGAAACTCCAACCGCATGGCATACCACCTCCTGCACGAGGCCGGTATTGAGGTATTCACCCCGATGACCGAAATGCTCCTAACGATCAGGGGACGGAAACAACGGCGTCAGGTACCGGTAATCCAGGACCTGCTATTTGTCCACGACACAAGAGCCAACCTCGACCCTTACGTTGCAAAATATCCCGTCCTCCAGTACCGCTACATCTGCGGACGCCCCTCCGGGCAGCCGGCCGTGATCCGCGACGACGACATGCATCGCTTTATCACCGCAGTCGACAGCACCTCCGACCCGCGCTACTTCATGCCCGGCGAACTCACTGAGGCGATGTATGGCCGTCAGGTCAGAATAATCGGCGGCGTACTCGACACCTACGAAGGCAGGCTCCTTTCGATAAAAGGCATGCGCGTGAAGCGCCTCATCGTCGAGATTCCGAGCCTCATCACCGCCGCAGTCGAAGTCGCCCCTCAATACATACAATTTATCTGATACTTAAAAACACCTTTCTCCTCATGACAGACAGTCACGGATACTTCAACAGCCTTCAGAAACGATTTGCCGAACGCGACGTGACCATCGGCGTGTTCGGCCTCTCCAAAGGGGGCCTGAGGCTGGCAGTGCGCCAGGCCGAATCAGGTTTCAAGGTCATTTGCTTCGACATGCGCCGCTACAAGCTCGACATGGTCAGGCGCGGCATCAGTTTCGTCGGCGACATAAGCGACCGCAAACTCAGCTCACTCGTGGGGCAGGGTCTTGTCAACGCCAGCGAAAACTATGACCAGATAAACCAGCTCGACTTCCTCGCCATCTGCATCCCCGAGGGCGAAAGCTCCAAGCCCGGATGCTACAACCTCTCCGATATATCCTCGATCATAGCGAAGTATATGCGCGGCGGCCTGATAATCGGATTCGAAGACTTCGACAAAGCCGACAACCTGAAGCAGCGGGTCGAGCATGCACTCCTGACCTCCGGCTTCCGCTATCCCGACGACTATCTTTTCGGTGTGATATCCAACCGTGTGTGAATACCACGTCACCTAAAAACAATTGTACATCTTAATCGACTATATGTAAAATGATCTACTGGCTTCTGATTGACCTATCGGTACTTCTGTGCGTGATGCTTCTCACCGGCATCATCATCCCCCAGATACTCCTCATAGCGTTCCGCAAAAACCTCTTCGACCAGCCCGACCCGCGCAAAATCCACAAGGCCGAAGTGCCGCGTCTCGGTGGCATCGCCTTCTTCCCGTCGATAATGTTTGTCATCTTCCTGCTCTACGGGTTCGGCATTCTGTCTGACAACCAGCTCCTCGCCACCTATCTCTTACGCAACCTTCAGCCCGTCTGTTTTATATCCGCAGGCGCGATACTCCTCTATCTGACCGGAATGGCCGACGACCTTGTGGGCGTGAAATACCGGGCAAAATTCATCGTCCAGGCCCTGTCTGCCGTTCTGGTCATCACAGGTGGTCTGGAGATAAACAACCTCCACGGCTTCCTCGGCGTCACCATGGTGCCCGAAGCATTCGCCGTCCCCCTCACAATCCTGCTCATCGTATTCATCATCAATGCAATAAATCTCATCGACGGTATCGACGGACTTGCATCCGGCCTGAGCGCGATAGCATGTATATTCTACACCTATGTGTTCTTCGACGCAGGGCTGTATCTCTTCTCAGCTCTCGCCATAGCCTCGCTCGGCACACTCATCCCCTTCTTCCTCTACAACGTGTTCGGCAACCCTCAGAAGCAGCGCAAGATATTCATGGGCGATACCGGAGCACTGACAATCGGATTGTTCCTTAGCGTAATGAGCATACGCGTGTGCCAGATCGACACACTTCCCGGCCAGTACAATTCGGCAGTCATAGCCTTCGCGCCCCTGTTGATTCCCGGCTTCGACGTAGTTCGGGTCTACCTCCACCGGCTCAAAGTCCACCGCAACCCGTTCCTCCCCGACAAATCGCATATCCACCACAAGCTCCTCGCCCTCGGCATGCGGCAGCGCGCAGCCATGATGACCATCATCGGCAGCTCGGCCCTTCTCACCGGCGTCAACTATTGGCTGTCGTCCTATGTCAACGTGACGGTGCTCTTCGCCGCCGACCTTGCGCTGTGGATCGTGGTCAACACCATCCTTACCCGCGCTATTCGAGCTCGCGAAAAATCTCTCCACAAAGTACTTTTTGACTGAAATATCAAAATCCCGACACATAAAACTTCATAACCCATAACATGAACCTCAAGAATCTCACCACGGCTGCGGCCCTGTCGCTCATGCTGCTTGCCTCGTCGTGCTCAAGTCCCAAGAATATAGCCTACTTGCAGAATGCCAGCTACGGGCAGGAAGAAGTCATTGTAAACCTTAACAAAATCAAGATACAGCCGCAGGACAAGCTGTCAATCGTCGTGTCGTGCAAAGAGCCCGAGCTGGCGCGTCTCTTCAACCTGGTTCAGGCCAACAACAGCGTAGGACAAGATAGCGGCTCGCAACAGTCCTCCGGCAGTGTGTCGGTCTACACCGTCGACAGCAACGGCGACATCGAGTTCCCGATGCTCGGCAAGGTGCATATCGCCGGACTGACCCGTGAGGAGATCAGCGAGAAAATAGCGGGCGACCTCATCCGGGGGAAATGGGTAAGTGATCCTATAGTTTCCGTCGAGTTTGCCAACCTCCATTTCACCGTAGTTGGCGAAGTGAGAAGCCCCGGTACCTATGCCATCTCCAACGACCGTGTCACCCTGCTTGAGGCAATCTCAAAGGCCGGCGACCTCACCCCTTACGGCGAGCGCGAGATAATGGTGATCCGCGAGCAGGGCGGCAAGCGCACCAACTATCGCGTCGACCTCAGGGACAGCGAAAACCTCTTCGCGTCGCCGGCCTATCAACTTCAGCAGAATGACGTTATCTACGTCCTGCCCAACAAGTCTGTGGCACGTCAGGCATCCGACAACCCCAACAACCTCAAATCTATCGGCCTCTGGACCTCCATAGCATCCCTTTTGGTCACAGTGTCAGTCCTCATCTTCAAATAATCAACGTCAATCACAGGAATAAATGTTAGCGGATAACTTACAGCAGCAACAACCCCCGCGACGAAACGCACAGCAGAGCAGCAACGGGCTGACGCTTAAGAGCATTGTCGCCTTCGCGGTGTCGAAATGGTATTGGTTTGTCATCTCATTGGCAGTCACCATGTCGGTGGCCGTCGTCTACTTGATGATGACGCCGCCCGAGTACACGCGCACTGCGTCATTGCTCATCAAAAACGAAGACAAGAACGGTGCATCCGGCACTTCGATTGATATGTCGGAGCTCGGTTTTGTGCAAAACAACACCAACCTCGAGAACGAGATACGCATCGTCAAGTCGCCGGCCCTGATGAAGGAAGTTGTTACGCGCCTGAGCCTCAACGACCGCTACACCGTCAAGGAAGGCCTGCGCCACGTGATGCTCTATCGCAGCTCACCTGCCCTCTTTGCCGAGCGCGACTCGTCGGGCAGGACCTCCATCGATTTCAACTTCAGGGTCAACGGCAATAAAATCGAGATTACCGACATCGTCCTCAACGGCGAGCCGATATCCGACACGTTCACCACCACCTTCGGCGACTCGATTACCATAGGCTCCATGCACCTGTCAGTTATAAAGCCCAATTGGGCCGTCGCTCCCAACCTGCAGGGCGAACTCCTCCACTACTCCCATATCCCCGTGAAATCGATGGCCGACATGCTTTGCGGCAGTGTTACGGCAGTGCTCGGCAACGACAAATCGTCGATTATCGACATATCGATCACCTGCCCGTCGATCGACGAGGCCGACGACATACTCAACACCCTCATCCAAGTCTACAACGAACGCTGGATTCAGGACAAAAACCAGATCGCCGTGTCGACCTCGCGCTTCATCAGCGAGCGACTCGGAGTGATTGAGAAAGAGCTCGGCAACGTCGACTCCGACATATCCTCCTACAAATCAGAGCACCTGCTCCCCGATGTCGGGGCCGCCACGAGCATGTACATGGCCCAGTCTTCCGAAGCGCAGGCAGCCATAGTCAACCTCAGCAACCAGATATCGGTGGCCGAGATGGTGCGCGGCCAGCTTTCGAGCGACTCGTTCGACCAGCCGCTCCCCACCAACACCGGAATCGTCAACGCCGATATTGAGAACGCCATCGGTCAGTACAATACTATAGTTATGGAGCGCAACCGACTGCTCGAGTCGACCAGCGAAATCAACCCCGTGGTCAAGGACCGCACCCAAGCACTCCGCACCCTCAAAGGCAACATCATGGCCTCGATCAACGCCTACATAGCGACCCTCCGCGCCCAGATGTCGAATGCCCGTCGTCAGGCCAGCGTGACTTCAAGCAAGATAGCCGCCAACCCCAACCAGGCCAAATACCTGCTTAGCGTCGAACGCCAGCAGAAAGTCAAGGAATCGCTCTACCTCTTCCTCCTCCAGAAGCGCGAGGAGAACGAGCTGACTCAGGCCTTCACCGCCTACAACACCAGCATGGTCGAGGAGCCGCACGGCAGCACGCTGCCCACATTCCCCAAGAAGCGCAACATACTCGCCATAGCCCTCCTTCTCGGACTTGCCATACCACTCGGCATATTCGTCCTCCGCGAATCGCTCGACACCAAGATCCGTGGTAAGAAAGACCTTGCCCCCCTCAGGATGCCCTACCTTGGCGAAATCCCATCGGCTGAAAACAAGCCCCGCGGCTTTGCCCGTCTGAAAAAACATCAGCACGCCGAACGAAAGATCGTGGTCACCCCCAAAGGACGCGATGCCGTCAACGAGGCATTCCGCGTGCTCCGCACCAACCTCGAATATATGGGAGCCGAAAACAGCGACCGCAAGTGCAAAGTCATCGCCATTACCTCGGCAAATCCCGGCTCAGGCAAGACATTCGTCTCCATCAACCTTGCCAAAGTCCTTGCCGTCAAAGGCAAACGTGTGCTTGTCATCGACCTTGACCTCCGCAAAGGCTCGCTCTCCAAGCTCATAGGCAAGCCCGAACAGGGCATTACCGACTATCTTATCGGAAAGGCTCACGAAGAAGACCTCTTTGTTTCCGGCATCGACGATACTGAGACCCTCTGCGGCATAGGTGTCGGCATCGTACCGCCCAACCCGGCCGAACTCCTGTCGAGCGACAAGCTCGACCGCCTCATCGACGAGCTTCGCAACGACTTCGACTTCATCCTGCTCGACTGTCCGCCTGTCGAGATAGTCACCGATGCCAAAGTCATCAACCGCGTGGCCGACATGACCATCTTCGTCGTACGCGCCGGCCTGCTTGAGAAAGACGAACTCCCCAACATCCAGGAATACTACGACCAGAACCGCTACCGCAACATGGCCATCCTCCTCAACGCCACCGACATCCGCTCCGGCTACGGCTACCACCGCTACGGCTACCACTACGGCTACGGCAAAGGCTACGGCTACGGATATTCCTATGGAAACAAAAATACTAACAACTAAACTTTTATCATAATGAACATTGCAGTCGCAGGAACCGGCTACGTAGGATTGTCACTTGCCGTGCTGTTAGCTCAGCACAACCGAGTGACTGCCGTTGATGTGGTTCCTGAAAAGGTAGACGACATCAACAAACGTATATCTCCTATACAAGATGGATATATAGAAAAATATCTTGCAGAAAAGGAGCTGAATCTAACAGCCACACTTGATGGGGAATCAGCTTATAAAGACGCTGAAATAGTTATAGTGGCAGCTCCGACAAACTATGACCCGGTTAAAAATTATTTCGACACACGCCACGTTGAGGAAGTCATAGATCTTGTGTTGAAAGTCAATCCTGATGCCACTATCATCATCAAATCCACCATACCGGTCGGCTATACTCGTTCATTGTACGTAAAATATCATGCAAAAGGAGCTGAAAAGCTCAATTTGCTCTTTTCTCCTGAATTTCTTAGAGAAAGCAAGGCCCTTTACGATAATCTTTATCCGAGTCGCATTATCGTTGGCATTCCTAAGATGATAAAAGGAGAAGATGCAGAGAACGAGGCTATTATTGAATTGAAAGATATCGGTCATCTGACAGAAATGGCTAAAAAATTTGCATTTCTTCTGCAGGAAGGAGCTATAAAGAACGATATTCCCACTCTTTTCATGGGGGTTAAGGAAGCCGAGGCGGTAAAACTATTCGCCAACACATATCTCGCACTCCGCGTAAGCTATTTCAATGAGCTTGATACTTATGCCGAAGTCAAGGGACTTGATCCACAAGCCATTATTGAGGGTATCGGACTTGATCCGCGCATTGGGATGCACTATAACAACCCATCTTTTGGATATGGCGGTTACTGCCTGCCTAAAGACACAAAACAGCTGTTGGCCAACTATGCAGACGTGCCCCAGAATATGATGACTGCTATTGTTGAAAGCAATCGAACACGCAAGGATTTCATAGCTGACCAAGTTTTGAAGATGGCTGGATACTATGATTATTCCAATGCCAACGTTTATGGTAAAGCACCTGAACGTGAATGTATTATAGGTGTTTACCGACTTACGATGAAATCCAATTCCGACAATTTCCGTCAGTCGTCCATTCAAGGTGTGATGAAACGCATCAAGGCTAAAGGTGCTACAGTAATCATTTATGAACCGACTCTTGAAGACGGTAGCACATTTTTCGGAAGCAGAGTAGTCAATAATCTTACCGAATTCAAACGTTTATCCCGAGCAATAATTGCTAACCGTAATTCTTCTGACCTCGCGGATGTAGCTTTACGCGTTTACACCCGTGATCTTTTCTCCAGAGACTGAAGATGAGTCAGAGCATTATCAAGGTTAGGGATTCGAATTTTGAATTACTGAGAATCATTGCTATATCAATGGTTCTGGTTCTTCATGCCGATTTTTTCTCTTTGGATGGACCATCTGCATTTGACATCAAGTCAAATCTTACAGGGTCCTCGATAAAGATTTTGATTCAAGCACTGACCATACCCGCAGTAGATATATTTGTGATGATATCGGGCTATTACGGTATCCATCACTCGAAGCGCGGTATTTTCAACCTCTTGTTTCAGACATTCTTCTACCTTATAGTCGTATATGCCATCTGCATAGCAAGCGGATTGTCAAGTTTCAGCGCAACCGGGTTGAAGGAGCTGTTTATGCTTACGCCCTCCAACTGGTTCCTCAAATCATATATCTTGTTGTATATAATTGCCCCTGTACTGAATGCTTTTGTCCAAATGGCCGATAAACGCCAATTCAAGTTTATCCTAATTGCGTACTACGTTTTTATATTAATATGGGGATGGCTGTTTCCTAAATCAACCGATTATATAGCAGGTGGATATTCTCCGGTATTTTTTGTTTGGCTTTATTTGTTGGCAAGGTATATAAGGCTTTATCCATGTAATTTCAGTCAATTGAAGGCCGGTACATATTTACTTATTGTGGCAGCCATAGCCCTCTCAACGCTAACCTGCTGTATTTCAATATATTTCATGGGGGGGGGTATTGTTTATGGTTATATATTATTGCAATATCTATCTCCTACTACTGTGGCTATATCAGTATGCACGATTATCGCCACCTCCAAGTTGCATATTTCAAGTAAACTGATTAACAGACTTGCTATAAGCAGTTTTGCAGTGTATCTGGTATATGTCAATCCGAATATTCTGACATCATATCGCAATTTTTTCAACAGTCTTTACCACCGAAGTAACGATATAAGCTATTGGCTGTATATGCTTGGTTTGATTGTTGTGATGTATATTGCGGTTGCTCTATTAGATACAGTCCGAATCTTTCTGTGGAAACGCATTGAGCTGAGATATCTGAATAATGAAAATAGATCAAAGTCTTTCGATAAAACTCACTGAAGTGAATGTGGTCATGACAATTCTGATTGTATGGCTTCATACCGCTCCAATTTTTAACCTCCCATGGTGGGTACAGCAAATGGCAATCATAGCTGTGCCTTGCTTTTGGACTATATCTTCATTTCTCTATTTCGCAAGTTTCGACTTCAATTCGCCATGGATTAGCTACAAGTCCAAACTACTAAGTCGTATACGCTCACTATTAATCCCGTTTATAGTATTTAATTTGTTCGGACTGCTGTTCAGTCTTGCGTTACTTCAAGTCCACCCGGTAGACTATCACCCCCTTGATGGTGTAAATGCAGGAAATTTTTTGCAGGCATTATATCACAGTAAGTGGAACGGCGCTCTGTGGTATCTGAGGGCGTTGTTTGAGTTTGTGCTTATTGCTCCCTTAATCGGTTATGTTATCAAAGCTTCTAAATGGTCGATCCTTTTGGTCATTCCGATATATCTTATATGTCGACACGCTCCATATTCCAGTTTCCCTTACTGGATGGTAAACATATTCACGGGAGCATATATAGCTATCAGATATGAGCAGATTTCTGCCCATTATGCTCATTGTAAATGGATGTATGTCAGCATGTTGGCTCTTTTAATGGGGGGGGGGTATAACAGCCTGGTTTTTAGGCTTTTGCGATGATTATATGATACGAGCCATCATTCCCCCGACAGTGATATTCATAATAATGAACATTCATATCATTCCGACGGCCGCTGCAACTCTTCTTGCGCCTTATACAATGCTTATCTATTGTCTTCATAGCAGTACTATGCGAGTCACAAGCAAGATACCATCGCTTTTAGGTGTCAGATCCGAGTTCCCGGCCTTTGTGCTTTCGGTCGCTTTCACGATAATTTCGATTGTCTTTGTTCAGATTTTACTAAAAAAGAGTCCGCGGGTTTGGAAACTTATTATGGGGGGCAGATAAAAAAACAATATGAGCGAATTCAAACAAAATCTCAAGCGAGGGCTTTTTTGGACAGCAATCGACAAGTATTCGGGTCAAATTATTGGCATAGGCATATCGATGGTGCTCGCAAGGTTGCTAACTCCATATGACTATGGCGTTGTAGCCACAGCTTCTGTTATCATAAATTTTCTCTCGATTTTTACCAGCATCGGAATAGGTCCAGCTGTGATACAGAAAAAAGACCTGAGTGAAGAGGATATAAATCATATCTTCACTTTTACGGTAATCATTGGCCTATTATGTGGCGGCATCTGTTATGGAAGTTCGTGGCCAGTAGCCGCTTATTATAAAAACCCGGTTATAATACCTGTTTTGCAGATACTTGCAATAGGAGTGTTTTTAGGTGCAATCAACATGGTTCCTGCGGCATTGATGTCCAAGCACTTAAGGTTTAAGGAAATGGCCACGCGCAGTCTTGCTTTTCAAGTCTTTTTCGGACTGCTTGGCATTGTAGCCGCCTTCTACGGGGTCGGGGTTTATGCACTGATAGTGCCTCCAATACTGTCATCCGCAGGTACTTTTCTATACAATAGCCATTTCTATCCGGTAAAGCTAAAATTGCATTTCTCGATAAAACCAATTAAGAAGATATTTTCTTTTTCCTCCTACCTGTTTCTGTTTGAACTTTTTAATTACTTCTCGAGGAATAAGTATGTTTTATTAAATAGTTAATGCAATGAAATCCATTTTCAAACGTTAT
>CAZAZA010000068.1:0-16063 GCA_964489495.1 uncultured Bacteroides sp. | reverse complement strand
CATTCTGAATGTATTGCAAAATCATGTGCTTGATTTTATCGCGTTCAAGACCTCTAACTTTCGTATACTGCGGGAGCTGTCTGGAGGCTTTGGCTACACCAAGGGATATGGTGTAGTTTGGAGCTTCGCCTTCGATGAGACCGCGCTGAATCATGTCCTGCGCTACGGTCTCGTCAATACGGTGACCCTTCTGGATAGCATCAAGTGAAATACAGTCCCAGAGGGTAAGTGAATCGTTATTCTTGAGCATGTTGGTGTAACGCTCATCGATGGACGTACCGTAAATACGGACAGCTACTTGCTGCTTGTCATTGTCAATTTCATAGTCAGGCATAGGGAAGCGGCGCTGCCACTGCTCGGTGAACATCTTCTTGATGCCTCGGCTCACGGTATCAATCATGTTGAAATGCACCATCGCCTGACAAAGACAGTCGTTGCGGAAGAACTTCTGCGGCTCATCCGTGCTCAAAACCTCTTCCAATGACCCCGGAATGAACGAACCGGCATTAGAGTAGTAGAGGAATTCTGGATTTTCGACAAAGTTGATACGCTGCTGTAGCTGGTAATTAGAGTGGGCGATGCAGTTGTGAAGTGCCTCGCGAATGGTGTAATCATCATATTGCTTCATCGTGTCGGGGAACAATGTGCCGCCCGGCATCTCGCGCAATGTCAGATTGTGAATCTTGGCAAGGATTTCATCGACTGTCAATATGTATGGCACGGAGAAATGCTCATAATCAACAACATCCTTGTTCTTATCGCGCAATGTCCAAGTCACCTGCACGACAGCTGGCCTCAGCAGATACTCCGAAAAGCTCTTGCCTAAAAGAATGATGGTTGCACGTGTTAGCTTGCCGTTATTCATAAGACCGCATTTGCTGAGAAACTTTTCATCTGACCACCCGTTGACTTCAGTAACCGGAATCCGACTATGCTCCTTTTTGAACATTTTACGGGCTTTAGTAATTGCAGACTCATCAAGGTCGTCGAAGTCGAAGTTATTCTCCGCCTTCTTGAACTCCACCACTCCCGATTCCTCGTGCTGAATCAACGAGTGAAAAAGTTGCCTGTATGTCGAGTTGTCAGTTGTCATAATCTTCTGATTGATGGGCAAAATCCTGGTAGGGAAAGTCACGATCGCAAATGTTTATTGAGTTTCAATTTTTCAATGACTCCATTTGGAAATTCGAACTGTAATTCATTGGTATTAAAGACAGGATTGCATTGATGTATTATCCTATGGAATGAAGGATTGATGATAATAATATTTGATGAATCGTTATTGAGCGATTTAGTAAAGTACTCTATATGATGTGATTCGACTACATTTGCATTATATTTTTCACCAATCTGCTCTCCTGTAATTTGACATCTATAATCATACAAGGTTTTGAGTGTCGTATTTATCTCATGATTGATTTTTCGATATCTAACAATACCCGATTTCTCAAATATCGAGGCAAATTGATCAGAGATATTTTCAATCATTGAATCGGCCAAATTCTCAAACTGTAACTCTTCATATTTACGCAATTGTGTCGTGACAGCAGACTTAATTTCAAGTGGCATGCAGTCAAGCCTAAACTCATTGTCAATAGATATTGTTGAAAATACTATCTCTTCCGCTAATTCAACAGGTACCTTGACTTGTGTTTTACCTATACGCTTTTCTTTTTCTGATATTATATAGGAATAACTCTTGTGGAAAATTGTCCTTAGATATTGCGATAGTTCCCCGCTCGGAGAATAACGGATTTGAACAACATCCGGATGATTCGTATATTTGTTTCTGTCAAAGGCTTGGTTAATTAATTGCACTTCAAAAACTTTTTCATCAACTCTGATGCATACTTTCGTACGTTCACCATGCTCCAACCTCTTGCCAATGGCATACCAAAGCAACGGTACAAAATAGGTCGGTATGGTAAAACCACCACCACCTAAAACTGAAAAATCCACTTTCTTCGAGTAGCTAAAAGTATGGAAATTTGAATTGCTCATAATTACATCTCTTATGCATGCTATCTTTCAATCATAACATAAATACTTGGGTCGTAAAATTAATGAAATTTTTTAATCGAACAATCATAATTCTAACATAAAGAAATAAAAATACCACTGAAACTTGCAAAGGAAATCATAAAGCTTTAACTTTGTCACCATACTAACCATCATTTCATTATCGCCATGACAACATTTCATACTACAATCTTTACCAATTATATTAAGCAAAACAATGCCCACTTCATTGACAGCTTTCGTCGAAACCTATTTATTTTTATGGCACTACTAACTTTATTGATAGTACCGGATGTATATGGTAAAACTGAAACAAACACTGCTGATTCGTCGACTTTTCGTGGAAGATATATCGTTAATTATAAAAAAGAAAAAGATAAGGGTGAAATTACATACTGTAAAATGGTTTACGATATAGGTTGGAGCGTTTGGATGATTGAAATCACTAAGGATCAGAAGACTAAAGATACTGACCCTGTTCAATATAAAGGATTCATGAGAGAAAATTCTAGCGACCGTAAAATGTACTTTTCTCAAGAGTCAACAGAGGAAATGGTTTCGATGATAGACTCACTGTTTATAAGAAAATTTGTACCGGTTTATACACGGACAAAAAATAAGTGCGATGATATGATATCTTCTCACTGTGTATTTTTAGATGTGCTTGTCAAATGTCAAAACGACTATGAATATAAAGACAATTTCGAAATAAGTGATACACATGGAGGATATGATTATGTATATTCCCCGACATGTGTACGTCTCCTATATATGCTTTATCGGGGGACGGAATTGTATCTCGGACCGGAGCACCCGGGGCGTAATGAATAATTATTATAATTACCTGTTGGATGAATTAAAGAAGAGCTTATTTTGACTTAATCATTTTTCCGATAATTGATGTAATTGACATATTACAGAATGGTGAGAACCTATATTATAGCTATAGATTCGCCTCACCGGGGAGATTCTTAAGGTTAGGAAGAAGGCATGCCACTAACCCGAGCAGTGGCATATAGGCACAGAAATCATATACAGCTTTTATGCCCGCCGTGTCGGCAAAGTCGCCCAATACAGCTGAGGCAACACCGGCAATTCCAAATGCAAATCCGAAAAACAACCCCGAAACCATCCCGAGTTTATTGGGTAGTAATTCCTGTGAATATAGAAGGATTGCCGGAAAAGCGGAAGACAGCATAAAACCCACACAAAAGCTTAGAACAACTGTCATGGTCAGGCCACAATGTGGCATCGTAAGACTAAATGGCGCCGTACCGAGGATCGAAGCCCATATCACGGGCTTGCGACCGTAGCGGTCTCCGATGGGTCCTCCGACAAGCGTGCCGAGAGCCGTGGCGACAAGGAAAACGAACAAACACAACTGTGAAGTCTTGATACTAACGCCGAATCGGTCTATCAGATAGAATGTATAGTAGTTGGTGAGGCTCGCCATGTACACGTATTTCGAGAATATCAGCACCATCAAAACACATATGACGAATAAGGTGCGTTTTGAAGAAAGGGGACGTTTGCGGTGAGTGATTTTTTTGCCCGCACCGCTCTTGATGTCTGAGAGATAATTTGAATACCATCGGCAAATAGGACGCATTACGTAAAACGCTAATGCGGATACGATTAGAAAACACAATATATATCTTCTGCCATTGGGAGCCACAATCAGTGCAACAAGCAAAGGTCCTATTGATGTGCCGAAATTTCCCCCGACTTGAAAAATTGACTGGGCAAGTCCCCTTCGGCCGTGACTTGCGAGTGAAGTTATGCGTGATGCTTCGGGATGGGTAGTGGCTGAGCCGACACCTACAAGGAAAACCGCCAGCAAGACACTGGCCATAGACATTGAGAATGCAAAAATGATAATGCCTATAGTGCTGAAAGTCATTCCGAGCGGCAGGCTTCCGACAAATGGACGCTTGTCAAATGCGAGCCCCACAACGGGTTGAAACACCGATGAAGCTATCTGATATACAAGGGTGATAAGTCCTATTTGCCCGAAAGAAAGCGAAAGATCCTCTTTGAGCATGGGATAAACGGCTGAAACTATAGATTGAGTCAGGTCATTAAGCCCATGAACGCAACACAGCGCCAAAAGAATAGGAAATGTTGATTCTTTTGAAATCCTCTTAAGCTTGGACAATATACTTTCCATTATCTTCCGTCTTATCTTTACTTTTGAACCAAGAATCTTATATCAATAACAAAATTAGCATAAATATTACTACCGACAAAAAATATAGTTGACAGATAGCATTGTATTTTATTTTTTTCGTAATTTTGCGATATTATCAACGATTACCAGCACATATGGCACATCTACACGGATTGGGCATAGCCCTCATCACTCCTTTTCACGCCGACAAAACTATAGATTTCGTAGCTCTCGGCCAACTTATTGAATACCACATCGAAAATGGTGTAGATTATTATGTAGTACTCGGCACCACGGCTGAAACTCCTACGCTCACTCCAGAAGAGCAGAACCAGATAAAAAAATTCGTTGTCGAAAAGGTGGCCGGGCGTGTACCGCTTGTCCTCGGATGCGGGGGCAACGACACAGCCTCGATAGTGAGGCGACTCAAGACGGAAGATTTTACCGGGTTCAGCGCAATACTGTCTGTAACACCCTATTATAACAAACCTTCACAGGAGGGACTGTATGCCCATTACATGGCGATAGCCAAGGCATCCCCTCTTCCCGTCATACTTTATAACGTACCCGGACGCACGGGAGTGAACCTCGCCCCCGAAACAACGCTACGGCTTGCAAACGATTTCAGCAATATAATAGCCATCAAGGAAGCATCAGGAAACATAGCCCAGATGGATAAGATCATAATGAGCAAGCCTGCAGATTTTGAGGTAATATCCGGGGATGACGGTGTTACGTTCCCATTGATCACACTCGGAGCCGTGGGCGTGATTTCGGTCATTGGTAATGCTTTCCCGCGTGAATTCGGCCATATGGTGCGTCTTGCCCTTTCGGGCGACTACGACCGTGCGCGTGTCATCCATCACCGGTTCACAGACCTGTTCAGCCTGCTGTTTATCGACGGCAATCCCGCAGGTGTCAAATGCGCACTTGCCCTGATGGGATATATCGAAAACGAACTGCGCCTCCCGTTGGTACCGACCCGCATCGCCACCCACGACCGCATACGCAGCGTGCTCGAATCGCTTGCCGTCCATAACGATTAAAGCCGGTCACTCACCTTCCTGCCATGAACACTGACGACGACACATACACCGGGCCCGACCGCCCGTCTAAAAGCAGCCATCCGCCGCTGCCGGTAAGAATCTACCGGTTCTATCGCGACGGATTCAGGTCGATGACCGTAGGCCGCGACCTGTGGCTGCTGATAATCATCAAGCTATTCATACTGTTCTTTATATTCAAAATGCTGTTTTTTCCAGACATTCTGGAGCGCGACTACGACACCGATGCCCAAAGAGCCGACGCTGTGCGCCACTCGATGATTGACAGGTCACGATGAACGCCCCTATAAATGCCTTACCGAAATTCAACTATAAACAATACTAATACACCTCTAAAAGTTTATGAATGATTTAATGAGCGTAGTCGACTGGTCGAGGGGCCAGTTCGCACTGACTGCAATGTATCACTGGCTGTTTGTTCCGCTGACACTCGGGCTTTCAGTAATCGTGGCGGTAATGGAGAGTATCTATTTCCGCACACGCGATGAGCGTTGGCTCACCCTCACAAAGTTCTGGATGAAACTGTTCGGCGTAAACTTTGCCATCGGAGTGGCCACAGGCATAATACTTGAATTTGAATTCGGAACCAACTGGTCGAATTACAGCTGGTTTGTCGGCGACATATTCGGTGCACCGCTTGCCATCGAAGGCCTTCTCGCCTTCTTCATGGAGTCGACATTCATTGCCGTGATGTTCTTCGGATGGAAAAAGGTCAGTCCGGCGTTCCATCTCGCATCCACTTGGCTCACAGCCCTTGGAGCATCCATCTCGGCGTTGTGGATTCTTATCGCCAATGCATGGATGCAGTATCCGGTGGGCATGGAGTTTGATCCGGCGCAGATGCGAAATGTCATGGACTCGTTTGCTGATGTCGTGCTTTCCCCTGTCGCCATACACAAATTCTTCCATACTGTGCTCAGCGGATGGACTCTCGCAGGTGTGTTTGTCATAGGCGTGAGCTGCTGGTTTCTATGGAAAAAGAGGAATATACCCTTTGCTATCGACTCTATTAAGGTAGGCGGATGGATAGGCCTGGCAGGTATTCTGATAACCCTGTGGACAGGAGACGGTACGGCCCTTGACGTAGCCCGCGTGCAGCCTATGAAATTGGCAGCTATGGAAGGACTCTACAATGGCAAATGCGGCCAGGAAATCGTAGCGTTCGGCATAGTGAATCCTGCCAAAAACGCACAGAATGACGAAAAAGAATTTTTGTTTGACATATCTATCCCCAAGGGACTCTCATTCCTCGCCACCCATAACCCCGATGCGTTTGTTCCGGGCGTCAACGACCTTATTAACGGTATCGAGCTTACCCAGTCGGGCGACACTGTCCGCACCGTCAGCTATGCCGAACGAATCGCAATCGGCCGAAAGGCCCACGAAGCCCTGCGTGAATTTGACCGTGCGGCTACAAACGGCGACAAAGAGGCAATGGACAAGGCTTCCACCGAACTGAAAGAAAACTATCAATACTTCGGGTACGGTTATCTCGACTCGCCTTACGAAGCCGTTCCCCCGGTGGCCCTGACATTCTATTCGTTCCATATCATGGTCATATGCGGTGGTTATCTGCTGTTGTTCTTCGTAGTCGTTCTGCTGCTTGTCTACAAGCGTGAGAAGATACTTACCGGCAAACCTTGGATACAGTGGATCGCGATGCTGTCGATTCCGGTAGTCTACATCTGTTCCGAGTCAGGATGGGTTACAGCCGAAGTCGGTCGCCAGCCCTGGATAATCGAAGGCATCATGCCCACACGTGCGGCCATATCCGAGATTACGACAGCCACGGTCCAGACTACCTTCTGGATGTTCGCGCTTGTATTCACCGCCCTACTGACAGCCGAAATATGCATCATGATACGCGAGATACGCAAGGGCCCGAAATCTATCAACAACAAGTAAACGACTGAATACTATGATATCCTTACAACTTCTTCAGAATTATTGGTGGCTTCTGATCTCGATTCTGGGAGCAGTGCTCGTATTTCTGCTTTTTGTCCAGGGCGGACAATCCATGCTCCTGAATGTCAAAGACCCAATGCAGCGCACGCTGATGGTCAATTCGCTCGGACGCAAATGGGAACTCACTTTCACCACTCTTGTGGTGTTCGGCGGCGCGTTCTTCGCCTCTTTCCCCCTGTTTTATTCAACCAGCTTCGGCGGTGCTTACTGGCTATGGATGCTGATTCTTTTCAGCTTCATACTGCAGGCTGTGAGCTATGAGTTCCGCCGCAAGCCCGGAAATGTATTCGGCACGGGTACTTACGATGTCTTTCTATTTATCAACGGCTGTGTAGGTTGCATCCTGTTGGGAGTGGCTGTGTCAATGTTCTTTTTCGGAGCCGAATTCACAGTGACCAAAAGCAATCTGCTCGATGCCTCTGCACCCGTAATCTCTCAGTGGTCTCCGACACACGGATTCGAAGCCATCTTCAACTGGAAAAACCTGATACTCGGTGTGGCCGTTCTGTTTCTTGCCCGCACCACTGCAGCAATGTACTTTATGAACAATATCAGCGATGACGAGTCTTTGTTTGAGCGCAACCGCCGCAGAGTGCTTGTCAACGGACTGATTTTCGTGGTGTTCTTTCTCTTTTTCATGACCATGGTCCTGATTCAGACAGGGTATGAATCTGTAACCCACAACGGGGGTATCCCCGACATGCCCGATCAGTTCCGCAGTGTAGATTACAAGTATCTCCACAACTACTTGGAGATGTGGTGGTGCATCGTGCTTTGGGTGATCGGTGTGGTTATGGTTCTCTATGCAGTGTTGCGGTCGGCAACTGCATCTCACTGGACCGAAGGCATCTGGTTCATGGGAATCGGCACAGTTCTGGTCGTACTGTCGCTTTTCTTTGTGGCAGGTTACAACGACACTCCCTACTATCCGTCGTTGACCGACGTGTCGAGCTCGCTGACCATTCGCAACAGCTCCTCATCAAAATTCACTCTTGAAACCATGTCGTGGGTGTCGCTTATCATCCCGTTTGTCATCGGCTACATTGCCTATGTATGGCATTCGATGGACAAACAATCGATTACACCTGCCGAAATGGAAGGCCCCGAAAACAAATATTAAAAAGCCCCCGCTAATCGGGCAGCATGTCGGCCGACAGATTATATCTGATCGGCCGACATTGCTAATGCGAGTATTTCAGAAGCCGTGTTGACAATATGTTCGGCATGGGCATCGGTCAGCTCTTTCACAGGCCGGAATCCCCAGGTGACACCCACCGACTCGACACATGCGCGTCTTGCTGTTTCCATGTCGACAGCACTGTCGCCGACATACAGAACGTCGCCCTTAGGGGTAGGAACATTGCCAAGAATCTCAAACACAATCGATGGATCAGGCTTGGTCGGGACATCTTCTTTCTGTCCCTCGATTGCTGCCCAATCCACCATTGGGAAAAAATGATGTATCAGACGGCTGACCGCTGCCTGATATTTGTTTGATGCCACAGCAACAGCTATGCCTTGCGCACGCAGCGAGTCAAGCAATTCGACTATCCCGGGGTATGGACGCGTGCAGTCGGTCATATGTTCTCCGTAGTATTCCATAAACTCATTGCGCAGACGTTCCACGTTATCTTTGGTGCGGTCGTCCTCCGGAAGCACCCGCTCAAGCAGACGGGTAATACCGTTGCCTACCATGAATGGATATGAACTTATATTGTGGGTCGGATACCCGCAGCGTTCAAGTGCATAATTGGCGGCATGTCCGAGGTCATCAATAGTGTTGAGAAGCGTACCGTCAAGGTCAAATATTACAAGTCGTTTCATCGTTCGTTAAAATATCGTTGTTAAAAAGGATAACCGACAGAAAAGTGAAAAGTTGCATCACGCCTCCATCGGGGATGGATTATAGGCCACTGTTCCTGCCCCCGGGCCGGATTATGAGCTTTCAGGCCAAGATCAAGACGAATCAGGAAATAACTGAAATCCATTCGCAGTCCCACTCCGTAGGCAGCGGCTATCTGTTTCCAGAAGGTATCGAAATGGAACATACCGCCGGGCTGTGTCTCGTAGTTATGTATGGTCCATATGTTGCCGGCATCGACAAATGCCGCACCTTCGAGTACCCAAAAGAGTTTAGCACGATATTCGAGGTTCAGGTCCAGACGAATGTCGCCGCACTGGTTTATAAAATCGATTACTGAATTGCGCGAATCATACGAGCCGGGGCCGAGCGTGCGCACGCTCCAGCCGCGCACGCCATTGGCACCTCCTGCATAAAAGCGTTTTTCAAAAGGAAGTACGCGCGAATTGCCGTATGGATAGCCTATACCTGCGCCGACATGAAATGCCAGCGAATGGCGTAGCCCGTAGTTATGGGTTATCGTATAATCGATTTCTGCTTTGGCATATTGCGAATAGGCAATACCGAATATGTCATATACACCTTCATGGCGTTTCTGACCGCTCAGTTTGGAAAAAGCATACAGGGCGTTTCCCGCAACTTCAACGGCCGCACGCAATGTGAAAATGCGTCGTTGCGGAGCAGTGCGGCGCAGCGACGACACTTGTGCCCGCTTGTTGCTCCAATAGTAGGTGTATCCCATGCGCATGATAAAGTGGTCCTCATAGCTGTAACGAAGAAGCGGATTGTTGGGGGCTATCTGCTCGATAAAATCGATTGTTCGCTCCGGAAGATAGACATAATTTATGTCGATCAAATCAAGGGTTCTTCGTTCCTGGCCTCCTCCGAGCGACCATTTGTATTTCCACGCCGCTCCCGCTATGATACGCGTATACTCAGGGCGTTCCTGATAGTTGAACGACAACGCCATCTCTGATGTAGCTCTAACTCTACGCAAATAGTCTTTTGAAAGAAACGGGAATACGAATTTGGGGAATGTCAGACCGAGTTCACCGGCATACTCTGTGTACCGGTCGTTAATCAGGCCGTCGAGGTTGCCCGAAAGGCTTTCGTAGTTGACACGTGCCTTGGCCGTGAGTATGTTTGAAGCATGAGAGATATTACGGTGTTGGTATGTAACTCCAACGCCGAAACCCAGGTCTCCTTCCGAATTGGTGCCTTCAAGTTCGAGTACAAGACCCTGTGTCTTGTTACGGTTCATGACCACATATGTGTCGAGCAACATCATGTCGCCAAGCTCGCCTACAGGCTTCATCTCTATCTGTATCGACCGTAGAATGCCGAGGCGGCTTAACGACTCGTATGTGCGGTCAACAGCTGTGGCCGAATACAAATTCCCCGGTTCGAGAAACGATTTGCCCAAAAGTGCCGAAGACGATATATAACGGTTGTCGCCATACACGATAAAAATGCCTGGCTGAACTTCGACTGTGTCGACCGGATGATGGACATCGGTGACATACCATATGTTTCGAAGATGGTATGTCATATGCTGCCGAAGCGTGTCAACCCCCGAGGGCGTGCGCACAACCGGCCTGTGGACTTCGACAGTCAGCCCCACATCATGCGAGCCCGCCGCTGTGTCGGCCGTGAAAGTTATGCTCTCTTTAGCAAATGCGTAGTATCCGCGCTGACGCAGACGCCCGGTGACGGCCGCACGCTCAGCGTCAAGGTTGTTTCGGTCAAGGAGGTCACCGGGTTTAATTGAAAAAATACCCTTTTCCTCGTCAATTACACGTGCAAGAGCCGTATCGGCAATTTCGTAATTTACTGAGGTAATACGGTGTGGCTCGCCTGCATAAACGTGATATGTGACCTCCGCTTTCTTTTTGGCGGCATTAAATACAGTGTCTACATCCACGCGGGCTCCCATATAACCCTTGTTGATCAATGCCTGACGCAACTGCTGGCGCGAAGCCTCTGTTAGCTCGCGGCTGTAAATCACCGGAGGCTGACCCATGCGGCGTATCCAGCGGTTATACCACTTAGTTGAGTCGCGTCCTGACATATTGTATGTGGCAAGCTGAAGTTTGGCAAAACCAAGTACTTTGTGATTAGGAGTCTGACGCAGATAGTTGACCAGATCGGCTGATTTGAGATTACGGTTGTCAGCAACGTCGATCCTGACTTTGTCAACCATATAGCTGCCGTCCGGCACATGGCGCACGGACGAACACCCTGCAACGGCCATCAACATTACGGCAAACGCCGCCAATATCAATTGTCGGAAATGATTGACTGTTATCATAAAGCGCAATAGAGCTGCAAAGTTAACGTACTGATGCGGACTCGACGACACGTACCGGTACGGTCACGAGCGTTGAGAGAAGCATGTTGAGCGAAGCCACAGCGTCGGCTCGTGCCTGCTTCACATATCCGTCGGCGTATATCCGTCGGACCGCACCGTCAATGGCATGTTGTTTGAATATGTTTTCTTCGGCAGTCGTGAACCTTACCGGACTTAAAAGCCTGTCATTCCAGCTGTCTATCACCTGATACGAACCAGGGGCTGTCGACTCGCGGATTGTCACGATCTCCGGAGGCAGAACTACGACAAGAGTGTCACCGTGCATTTCCGTGACGAGCTTTTCGAGGTCAAAGGCTATGTTGCCCTCAATGGCCATACGGGCTACCAGATGACGTGGTCCTATGTTTCCTTTAACCGGCACTTCCTCGTATATGTCGAGTGTCGACAGCTGGACCATCGAGCGTATCTCGCTGATCTTTGCCGGAGTCAGAACAGCCGATGGCGTTTCGGGCGACATTCGCCACCAGACGACGAATGTGACCCCTGCCGCCAGCAAAAGCAGAATTATGAGCAATCGTAATGTTTTCATCTGAATTCTACTGTAGCCGTATAACCCTGTGAGGCAAAAAAGTTTTCAAAATATCGCCGTCCTTTGGCACGCGCGCTCTCTATCAGCGACTGTCGGAACTCATTACGGTTTTCCACCTCGCGTTTCAAAGCCGTGTTCATAGCTTCCTTTATGGCGGCACGTTCCTCCGGCTTGATGTGTGAGCGGAATCCGGTTACGCGGTAATGCTCCTCTCTTATTTGGGCATCGCGGCCGGCATATTCGGTCATGATCGGTGGAAGCATCAGTTTCACGTGTTTCGTTCCCTCGTCTATCGATATGTCGTCGGGAGTCAGTTCGTCAAGGTCTATGTAAGCCCTGAGATATGTGTCGTAAGAATAGGCTGCCTTGCGTGAACCTATTTTTATCGCATCAAGCAGTGCGTCGGCTGTCTGTTTAAGGCCGTGAGCGTCCTCAAGTTTCAAGTCGTCGATGGTGGCCATTTTCGACAAAGCCATCTGGGCGAGTACAAGTTTATTGACTGACTGGAGTTGCGAACAGAATACCGATGCATCCGCCTGACGCTTGTCGCACCCGGCCATTCCGGCCGTCAGTGCGAGCAAGCATATCATTAATATCCTGCTGATGAATCTCATATTCTTAATAACGCAAAATATCCGGTTTTGTTATTTGTCGAATGCCCGTTTGAAGATGTCGAGCTGCGGATAGATCGAACGCCCCCAGTATTCACCGTTATGCTGTCCGGGACCGGTGATATATGTATGGTGGATGCGGCGGGCGTTGAGTGCGCTGTCAAGCGAGCAGTTCACCTTATAGAAGAAGTCCTCTGTACCGCAGTCAAACACTATTGTAAGCTTGCCGGGCTCAAGTTTGTCGAGCTGGCTCATCACGGTGTTATCATGCCATGCCTGTGTATTCTGCTTGGCCGGACCGAGCGCTTTATCGATGCTCCAGCGGTCGGGGAACGGCGTGAAGTCCACACCACCGGATGTGCTTCCGACTGCACAGAAAAGTTCGGGATGGCGTATTGACAGCCATAATGCGCCATGACCGCCCATGCTGAATCCCGACACAGCACGACCCGAACGGTCGGCGCGTGTACGGTATTTCAAATCGATATACGGGATAAGTTCTTTGGTGATGAATGACTCCATTTTCATCTCGGGACGTTTAGGCGCGTCGAAATACCAGCTGTTCATGCCGGAGGGAGTGACTATTATCATACCATAAGCTGTGGCAATACTATCGAGAGGGGCGACAGTGCTCCAGCTGTTGCAATTGCCTCCGTGGCCGTTGAGCAGATAGACAACCGGATATCGCTCGGAATTTCCCTCGGCTCTATAGCCGGCCGGCAATGTCACATTCACGCGCATCGGTTCGGGGAGAAGGTCAGACACAATAGTTAAAGTGTCAACAGTCCCCGGCTCGGCATTTGACGACGGAACAGATGGACGGAAAGCCATAAGTGCGATTCCGGCCATGGCGGCTATAGCCGCTACTATAATCTTTGATGTTTTCATATCGCAAAGTTATCACATTTTTTCTAACTTTGCAGTCTAAAAACGGACGAAATGAAACTCGATAAGACGGATATAATAGCAATTATCGTGGCCATGCAGAAAGAGCTTGATCTCCTTCTGCCGATTTTAAGCGAATTGACCGAACAGAAGGCCGACGGTTTTACTTTTTATAAGGGTGTCATTGACCGCCACCCTGTTGTTGTGACCAAGTGCGGAATCGGCAAGGTTAATGCGGCGATAGGCTCAAAAGTCCTCATTGACTTGTTCCATCCGGCTATGATTGTCAACACCGGGGTTGCAGGGGGTACAGGAGCCGATGCCGGAATACTCGACATAGTCGTGGCCGATGCAGTGGCATATCACGATGTGTGGTGCGGACCGGGCACACTTCCGGGACAGGCTGCCGGATTCCCCGCGCGGTTCTCATGCGAAAGCAGTGTGTCGGCTCTGGAATGCCTGCAGGGACGCGATGACGTGAAATTCGGCCTTATAGCTTCAGGCGACATTTTCATCAGCCGTCCTGAGGAGGTGGCCAGAATACGCGGAATATATCCCGACGTACAAGCTGTCGACATGGAGTCGGCCGCTATTGCCCAGGTGTGCTCAATGGAGGGCGTTCCGTTCGTATGTATCCGCGTTGTCAGCGATACCCCCGGTGCCGATGATAATATCAGCCAGTATTCCAATTTTTGGGAGGACGCGCCGCGTCATACTTTTGAAGTTCTCAACGACGTGCTATCACAGATATGAACAAAATACCAAGCTTCAAGGTCAACCACCTTGTCTTACGCAGGGGAATTTACGTATCACGTGTCGATCACACACCTTCGGGCGACACCATAACCACGTTCGACATACGCATGACCGAACCCAACCGTCAGCCTGCGCTGCACCCCGAAACACTCCATACAATAGAGCATCTTGCCGCCACATGGCTACGTAACCATCCCGTATGGGGACCGCGCACCATTTATTGGGGCCCTATGGGATGCTGCACCGGAAACTATCTGGTCCTTTCCGGCGACTGGAAACCGGCCGATATAACCCCGGTAATGGAAGAAATGATGCGCTGGATCGGCAATTTCAAAGGCGACGTCCCAGGCGCGACCCCGCGCGACTGCGGCAACTATTCGTACATGGACCTTGACGATGCACGCCGCCAGGCAATGCGCTATGCCGACGAGGTACTCCACGAAATATCGCCCGAATCAATGGTTTATCCCGAATGAAGGACCTCAAGGCCCAGCGGGGAGCATTCTACATCGCTCGCCTGATAGCCGAAGGCGAACACGAGACTCAGGATTTTAAGTTCGCCATAAGCGATGCACGCAAAATAGCGCGTTCGCTCTCAGCATTTGCCAACCACAAGGGTGGCCGACTGCTCGTGGGTGTAAAGGATAACGGATCAATTGCCGGACTTCGCACCGAGGAGGACATATATGTCATCGAACAGGCTGCCGAAATGTACTGCCGTCCACCCCAACAACTGCGTTTCTCGGCATTCGCGGCCGAAGGCGGTGCCATCGTCCTCAAAGCCGAAATCGATCCGTCGCCAACCCGACCGGTACAGGCTCAGGAACCGGACGGCCATTGGCGGACCTATATACGTGTAGCCGATGAAAACATTGTCGCTTCGCCGCTGATGGTCAGGTCGTGGAAAAGAATCAAAGCCGGGGAGCCGCAACTGCTGTCGTTCTCCAATTCCGAGCGCATGCTTCTTGACATGCTTGCCGGCGGCAACACGGCCACAGTCAAAGAATTCATGTTCAAGGCACACATTTCGCAACGTGCCGCCGAAGAAATCGCAGTCTCGCTCTATGCAGTCGGTGCCATCGACTGGCGCCACCAACACGACGGCTGGCGCATGACCCTTCCCAAGCTCTCCGACTGACCCGTCTTGCACCGGACTTCGCCATTACGTCTCCATAAACACCGAGGAGGTCCAATAGGGGCCTGCAACAGAGAGTGTCGTCAATAGTGCTCTTCGATATTCTGAAAGCACTCTTGACGACCCACAGGCCTCGTTATTGGCTGTGTATGTAATCAAGGCTAAAATGATAGATCTTCAATTATTTGTTGAGAATTTTGAAGAATCGCGGATCTCTTTTACTTGCTCCGGTGTGAGGCCTGTCGCAGCGCATATCATCTCAGAATCCATACCAAGCGCAATCATATTGACCGCTACATTGGCCAAACCTTCCGCACGCCCTTCCGCACGCCCTTCCGCACGCCCTTCCGCACGCCCTTCAGCACGCCCTTCAGCACGTCCTTCCGCACGTCCTTCCGCACGACCCTCTGCACGTCCTTCCGCACGACCCTCCGCACGACCCTCGTCTCTGGCTGTGTCGAGGACATCGTTCTGTACCATTATGGTGTCCATATGGGCATCGTATGCCCGACGCTCCTTAGGGGTCATAGAAAGATACTGAAGCTTCTTCTTCACTTCCTGAAGTCCAGGCGTACGTGTGTCCTCCTTCACCTTCCCTGTCTTGAGATACTCCATCCATTCATCCAGAGGTGTTTCAGGAATTTTGTCGTAGACATTCACGCGGACCAGATAGTATTCGGGGAATACCTCCCGGGGAAGGTGA
>CAZAZA010000067.1:0-16089 GCA_964489495.1 uncultured Bacteroides sp. | reverse complement strand
GAGCATCTGACTACGGATCAGAAGGTTACAGGTTTGAATCCTGTAGGAGTCACAACAAAAGGCCGTTCGAAAGAACGGCCTTTTGTTGTGAGAGTAAGGTTGTTACTTACGCAGAATGATGTATACCGGCTGGTAGGTGAGTGGACACATGCCGTCGGTGTCGCGTGGATACAGTGTCGTGATAAGGCGTGCCGCCTTTACCGATGAACCTTCCGACATCAATCCGTTGACTCCGGTGAGTTTCATATGCCGCAGGACATCAAGCGGATTTTCAAATTTCATTGTTTCAGAAGCTTCAGTTGCCTCCACGTTCTGCCACCCTGCATTTAGAGCTATCTGATTCCAATTGCCGGCAGAATGGTATGTAAGCGGTTTCCCAAGCAAGTGGTTTATTTCATGAAAGGTATCTTTACCGAAAGTCGAGAATGCAGCTATTCCTCCGGGACGGAGCACTCGTTTGCATTCGCGCAGAAACGATACAGGGGATTGGAACCACTGTATTGTGGAACTGCTTACTATCATATCGAGTGAATTGTCAGGCTCCATACGTATGCCCGTCTCGGCATCAACTTCCTCGATATCGTCATCAAGCGGCGCTATATCCCAAAGGCGTAAAGATGAATCAGAGGTAAGGCGACGGCGAAGAAGCGCGGTGAGTAGCCCCGTCCCCGGTCCTATCTCAAGAACGTCCCCTGAAATCGGAGCAGGAAGCATACCGGCAAGTTTTACGGCCATATTGGCCTGTACAGGAGCATTTGCATTATAGGTTTTGGCAGCCTGCCGAAATCGTGATGCAATACGGTTTTTGTCAATAAGAAGCCGCTTAAGGTCATCGCGTATCTCATCCCAGTCGGGGAAGTGAGCTCCTCCTTCAATACGGATTATCGATTCGTGGCCGTCCCACGCACGGAGTTGGGCATCAGGTTTGATTATCTTGTCAGCCATGCTGACATATACCAAATCCCAAATATCGGGACTGGTTTTTGTTCCTTCACAAGTAAGGTCGTTGATTTGTTCCAGTTCGCGTTTGAGCGATTCCTCGGTGCGTAATGGAGCGTTTGCTATAAATTTCGCGTAAGTCTCCTTGTTGCCGCACATACTTTCCCGGAATCGCTTAATCATATTTAGAGAGTGATTCTTGAGCGTGAGTTGGAATACCGTGGGATGGATTCCTCTCAACGGGTCGACAGCCCAGGAGGTGCCATTGACGGCAATACGCAGAGTTACCGGAATCATTGGATGACGGAGCAACCATCGTTCGGCATGAAATACTCCGAACGACCATGCCACAAGACAAATGCTATTGTATCTTTCCTGAAGATGTTCCGCAAGAATGTCGCCGGATGGATCTTCATCCGAAGCATAGTCATAGACTACAATTGTGTCAAGCGTGTCTATAAGGAACGATTTGAACGGAAGGCTGTCCATACCCCAACCGGCAAAAATGACTACGGCGGCACGATTGTTAGAATCGGATGATATAAGGTTGTTCAGCATTTTGAATGTCGTTTGATTGAATCGACCAACATGTCAATCTGGCTGTCGGTATGCGCGGCTGTCAGGCTTATTCTCAGTCGTTCTGTCCCGGCGGGTACGGTTGGAGTGCGTATAGGGAGGACTTTCAGTCCATCTTCCATGAGTTTCCGTGAAAGTTCAATTGTGCGTTGTGCGTCGCCCACGATGAAAGGGTATATATAGCGCGAAGGTCCATCCTCGGATGCCACTTGCAATCCCTTCAAGCCGTCCTGTAGCCGTTGTGAAAGAGTCAGGAGCCGCTGCCGGTCCTGATCCATTTCAACAATGCGACTGATCACAAATTGAGTCCACGCGGCACAGACAGGGGGCAGTGCTGTGGAAAAAATGAAACTTCTGGCACGGTTCACAGCTATATCGCGAAGCAGCGGCGACATCACTGCAAAAGCCCCGGATGAGGCAGCCGCTTTGCCGAAAGTGCCGACCACAATGTCGACGTTCTCGCTTTTGTATGGAACGTCGCTTACTAATCCTAACCCGTGTTGACCAAGCACTCCGAATGCATGAGCCTCATCGACATAGAGGATTATGTTCGGGAACTCGTGTTTTAAGTCAATCAGGCGGCTGATGTCGGCTCGGTCGCCATCCATGCTGTAGACCGATTCCACGGCTACCACCACATTGGGATAACGGTGTGCCTTAAGACTCAGAATACGGTGTAGCTCGTCGAAATTATTGTGGGCAAAACGAACATATTCCGCCCGTGACAGTACAATCCCGTCGATGATGCTTGCATGGACGAGCCTGTCGGCGATAATCAGCGAATGCCTGTCGGCAATAGCCGAAATCAGGCCTGTATTGGCATGATAGCCGCTATTGAAAAGCAAAGCCCTGCGTCCGGGGTAGAGCGATTCGAGTAATGACTCCAGCGCATGATACTCGTCCTGACGTCCGGCAAGCAACCTTGAGGCAGATGAAGTAAGCGGCACGGCGCGGTTGGCAGCTGACGACATGAATTCCTCCTGTAGTTCCGGTTTGCTCGCAAGACCGAGATAATCATTGGATGAAAAGTCGACGTAACCGTTAGTGTTTCCAGCCTCCGGGATTTGCCGGAAGTTACCTTTTTCGCGCAATTGCTGCAGCGTAGATTCGAAGTCCATCAGCGAGGCAATATCTTAATAAGACGTCGGCATAATGTAGTCAGGTCGTCATCACTGATCACATAAGGTGGCATGATATAGACCATGCGCCCGAACGGACGCACCCATATGCCTTCGGAAACACAACGTTTCTGAAAATCTCCTACATTTACCGGCTCTTTCATTTCAATTACACCGATTGCACCAAGCACTCGCACGTCGGCAACAGTGTCAAGTTGTGAGGCCGGGGCCAGTTCGCGGCTTATGACAGACTGCAAATGCCCGATGCGTGTGGCCATGTCCTGTTCCTCAAGAAGTTTAAGCGACTCGCAGGCAACGGCGCAAGCCAGTGGATTGGCCATGAATGTAGGGCCGTGCATCATCACGCCGGCTTCACCTTTTGCCACGGCATCGGCGACGGCTCTGGTAGCGAGGACGGCACTCATAGTCATGTATCCCGCAGTCAGACCTTTGCCCACACACATGATGTCAGGCTCGACACCTGCGTGTTCGCAGGCGAATTTACGGCCGGTGCGCCAGAATCCGACAGCTATTTCATCGAAAATCATAAGCACACCGTATTTGTCGCATAGCCTGCGAGCTTCGACAAGGTAGTTTGGATGATATAACCACATTCCGCCTGCTCCCTGAACGACAGGCTCGAGAATCAAGGCAGCTATTTCGTCGGAATGTTCGCGGAGGGTGACTTCAAGAGGCTTTATGTCTTCCGGATTCCACTCTCCGTCGAAACGCGACTTCGGTTGAGGTACAAAATAGCGAATGGGGAGAGCAGGGCCGAAAGCGCCATGCATTCCGGTGACAGGGTCGCACACGCTCATTGCGTTCCAGGTATCGCCGTGATATCCGGAACGAATTGTCACGAAGTTGCTTTTCTCATGATTTCCCGAGTGGCTGACGGCGGCCTGAATGGCCATTTTCATAGCTACTTCCACAGCCACTGAACCCGAATCGGCAAAGAACACGCAGTCCATCGACTTCGGGGCCATTTCCAAAAGACGTTTTCCAAGCTCTATGGCCGGCTGATGAGTCAGTCCTCCGAACATCACGTGCGACATCTTATCGATTTGCTTTTTGGCCGCATTATTGATGCGGGGGTGGTTGTATCCGTGAATGACGCACCACCACGATGCCATGCCGTCGATGAGTTCTGTTCCGTCGACAAGGCGTAATCTCACACCTTGAGCCGACTCAACTTTATAGGTAGGGAGAGGGTCGATTGTAGAAGTATACGGATGCCAAAGATGCTCACGATCCCAAGAATCATGTACAGCGGCATCAGGATTACAGTTTTTTTCCATATTAAGACTTGAGTCCGAGCATCTCTGCTCCACGGACATAGTAACTACGATTGATTTCAGCCGGGCGCAGGCATATGTTGCCAAAATACACCAGATCGAGGTCGATAGGCACCTCTCCCCGCGTGCGTGCAACGAGGTCTCGCCCTTGCAATACCTCGTACCTTTTAAAAGATCTTGCGAGTTGAGGCGATTCGCTTTCGGTTATTCCCCAGGCCACCGCATTGGCATAATCGGCGCCGATACCGCTGATCGGACGGGTCATATAAATCTGTGACACATGTAGGTCATCGAGTATGTTGCCAAGCCACTCGATAGCCTTTGTCAGCCTTGATTCGGCATCAGGCACATTTGAACCGAGCGAAATGACAACTTTAGTCCTGTTCATTTTGCGGATTTCCTTTCCTTAGTGTCAAAAGGGTTATTTCAGGTGTCGCACCTATGCGCATAGGAATGCCCACGGTGCCGACTCCGATATTGACATATAGCTGATGGTCGCCCGATTTGTCGGTATAGTGACCGCCCCAAGTCTTGTAACGCATCTTGGCCGGCGATTTACCGAGCACCGACATCTGCATGGCGTGGGTATGGCCTGAGAGAGTGAGAGCTATATGATTCTCTGTATGGTCGGCTATGGCTGAGTCCCAATGCGCAGGGTTGTGAGTCAGAAGTATCTTCACTTTGTCGTCGCCTGCGTCAGGATAGGCTTTATGCAGGTCGCCATAAACAGGAAATGGCGGGTCACCGATATTTTCTACTCCGATAAGCACGAGGCTGTCACGACCACGGTCAATCGTCACATGTTCGTTGTTCAGCAATTTCCACCCCATGCGCTTCTGCAACTCATACATCTTGAGCATGTTGGTGCGTTTTGCGTCCGGGGTAATCCAATTATAATAGTCGCCGTAATCATGGTTGCCGAGTATGGAGTAGACACTGTCCGGGGCGTGAAGTCCGCTCAGAGTTTCTACAAATGGCAGAAGTTCGCTTGTACGTCGGCTGACAATATCGCCGGTGAAAACTATCATGTCGGGATGAAGCCCGTTTATTTCATCAACAACTTTTTTTACGAAAGTTGTGTCGCGCCCGTACGTGCCGACATGGAAATCCGAAAATTGAACGATGCGATAGCCGTCGAAGGCTGCCGGCAGGTCGGGGATATAGATCTGCTCCTCGACAATCTGTGTTCGGTAGCGGTTGATAAGCGTTCCCCACCAGATGGCGGCGAAAGCCAAAACCGCGAGAATTAGCCCGATCATAGTAAGAGGTTTTATGCGTTTCGCTTTCCACAAGCGCGGAATCGAAGCAAGTAGGTCGAAGATTGTAAAGATGATTTTGGGAACGTAAAACGACACGTATGTGAGCAGGAGCCACATGAGATTGTCGAGCGTTTCGTCACCGCCACCTTTCACAGGCATGGCGAATATGACGACCCATAAAGCGGTCAGCAATCCTGCCGTCCAGGCCTGTATCTGTGACGGCCGGCGGCTACGAAAACGTTTCCGCAATATCGTCCAAATGTAGCAGTCGACCGAGAGGTTGACTGCCAGCATGATTAGGAGTATGATGTATGGCAGGCGCATACAGGCTTATTGGAGTTTTGTGGCTGTAAGTTTGTTTGCCAGCGGGTTGGCATACATAGTCAACATCATCTGCCGCATGAATGACATATCGAGATGCGACGGGTCGGGAAGCTCTGTTTTTGAAAGCTGGCTTTCGATACGCTGCTCGAAAGCTGCCTTTTGGTCGGCTGTGTATTCTTCGACGAACCGGTTGCTTCCATGCAGCATGTCGTAGGCTATATAGTTGACCGGGTAGATTCGATACCGGCTGTGAATCGAGCGGTCGATAATCCGGCATACTTCTTTAACCTGCACGGCCTTGGGCTGCCTGCGGTTTATAAGGTCGAGTTCGTCGTTGATGCAGGGAGAGATAGAGAAATGAACGCGGCCTTTGGGTTGCAGAAGACCGGTCTCCATGCTGAAGAGGTCATCGCGTTGAGATTTTTTGAATTTCGGGTCGAGACGCTTGAGAAGAAATTCCCGGGCTTTTAAGTAATCGTTAGGGTCATATTCATAGCTGATTGTCACCGGCGTGAGGCGTATTTGTTTGAGGCATTCGACAAAGTCGCCGTCACCGCCGATAGCAAGCATTTTAACGAGGCTTTCCTGCGTGAGGTCGTTGGAGTCTTTAGAGCGCCCTTCGCGCTGGGCTATCCAGACACTTTCCTGCCGCTGGTCGACAGTGTGGTGGATATACGCCGAAAGCTCCATAGCAGCCTCAAGGGCTTTTGAAATCGGAAGATTTCGCCTTACGATAAAGCTCTTGTTTAGTCTTACGAGATCGTCAATCCATTCATATATGAGGAGATTGTTGCCTATGGCTATTTCTGAGGTCTTTCTGTCGGCACGTAGGAAGCAAAGGTTGAGGAAGGATGCGTCGAGAACTATATCGCGATGGTTTGTAATGAATGTATGGGCTGGTTTGTCAGGCTCGACGTTGTCAATCCCGTCATATGAAATGCCGTTTGTTGTGCGTGCGGCGAGCATTTCAAGGAAAGGATACATCACCTTGTGCTGTAGTTCGTCTTTGGTCTTGATTGAACAAAGTTCGGCAGCCATCTGGGGATAGTCGACATCAGGCATCACATATCTTACAGCATTCTCAAACCCCGGTTCTTTGACCAGCTGCGCCATTTTTTCCTGAAACTGGCTGTCGTCAAAAGGGGCAATATCTTTGAAATCAAAATGATGATTTGTCATCTCTTATATGGTTAATGAGGTAAAAAGCCGTAGGGGAGGCCGCACGGCTATTTTGCTACAAAATTAGCGAAAGTTTCTCAAACTTCCAATACTTTATATATAACTACCTGGAGAGCATGTAAGTTCGCCAACGCTCGATCATCCTTGTCATATCTTCGGGTACCGGCGAGGTGAAAAACATTTCTTCACCTGTCACCGGGTGGGTGAATCCGAGTGTGCGGGCATGCAGTGCCTGTCGTGGGCATATTTCGAAGCAATTTGCCACAAACTGCTTATATTTTTGAGTCCTTTCGCCACGTAATATCTCGTCGCCTCCGTAACGAGCGTCGTTGAGCAGCGGATGTCCGATATGGCGCATGTGGACGCGTATCTGGTGGGTACGCCCGGTTTCAAGACGGCAGCGTACGACCGACACGTATCCCAGATCCTCGATAACCTCATAGTGCGTTACCGCATGTTTACCTTCTTCAGATCCTTCGGGGAAAACGGCCATCTGCAGACGGTCCTTGGGATTACGTCCGATATTGCCGATTACAGTACCGGCAGGAGGGGAGGGCACACCCCACAATACGGCGACATATTCACGCCGGGTGGTCTTTTCAAAGAATTGCTTGCCGAGGTTGGTCTTGGCGTCCGGAGTCTTTGCCACAACGAGTAAACCGGATGTGTCTTTGTCGATGCGGTGGACAAGTCCCATGCGCGGGTCGCTGACATCAAATCCGGGCGTTTCGCGAAAATGCCACGCGAGGGCATTTACAAGTGTCCCTGAATAATTTCCGTGCCCCGGGTGGACGACAAGCCCGGCCTGTTTGTCGACTACAAGCACATAGTCGTCCTCATATACTATATTGAGAGGTATATTCTCAGGTATGATTTCAAGCTCGTGACGCGGTCGGTCCATGACCACTGACACCACGTCAAGCGGCTTCACGCGGTAGTTTGATTTTACAGGGTTGCCGTTGACGAGTATGCAGCCTGCATCGGCAGCCTGCTGAACCCTGTTGCGTGACGATTTTTCAAGACGGGATACAAGGAATTTGTCGACCCTCAGCAATTGCTGACCCTTGTCGGCAACGAAGCGGAAATGTTCATACATTTCACCTTCGCTGTTTGCCGGAGTATCGAAAGGATCCAGGTCAATGTCGGATAAATCGTCGAAATCTTCTTCAGCCATAATGAGGTCAAAAAAGGTCAAGAGCTTCAGCCGATGGATCGGATGCTGTGAGCGAATCAGTGATTTCCGGAAGGCCGTCGCCTACTTCCAGCGTGATTGACGAGGTGACAGGCACACGTGCTCCGGCCTGTAGTTCCACACCATCGTGACGTGCTCCGATAACAAGGTCCTTAAATTCGGAAGGCACCGATATAGTTTCGATCTTCGTGATACCGAGACCTTCAAGAATCGAACGTGCCTGACGGACGGATATGTCGGTCAACGACGGCAAAGTGACATTTTTGGGGGAGAAAGCGTTGATGGTCAGATAGACAGTGCGTCCGGGCTTAACCTTGTTGTTTTCTTTGGGGTTTTGTTCGACAACGGTGCCAGGTGAGCTGTTGCGGTCGTAAATCGAGTCGCTCAGTTCGACGACAAATCCTTCCAGCTGTAGTACCTGCAACGCGCTGTCAAATGGCCTGCCTTTTACGTCGGGCACTGTCTTATATTGTCCGTGCAGAGTCCATGCGTCAAGCCAGCAAAGCGCGGCATATACCAGCAGAGCGAATACAACGCCCATCAGAACAAGGTTCAAAGCCAGCTTTAAAGCGAACCCCATGGGTTTCTTTGCAGGCTTGGCGTTATTATGTTTCGATTCTTCCACTTCGTTTTGAGGTTATGTTCTATTGTGGTGCAAAGATACGAAAAAGCATGGGAATAATGTCGGCATCATGTCAAATTTTAAGTGATACAACATTTGGCTGTACGTTCGGGTTATAGGGGTACGGGACGCTTGGCGATATCGTTTAAAATAGTTAACTTTGCAAAGGAACGAATGTAAATTAATGATATTATGTTGATAACAAGTGAAAACATTTTGCTCATCAGTTCATTACTACTCATTATAGGCGTGATTGTCGGCAAGTCGAGTTATCGGACCGGTCTGCCGTTGCTCCTTGTGTTTTTGCTTGTTGGCATGATATTCGGGACAGACGGACTGGGTGTTCATTTCAACGACATGCATTCCGCCCAATTTATAGGGATGGTGTCGTTGTGTATCATACTTTTTAGCGGCGGTCTCGGAACGGAATACAAAGCTATCCGTCCGGTGTTAGGACCCGGTCTGACGCTCGCCACTGCCGGAGTGGCAATAACAGCACTTCTTACAGGTTTGTTTATACACTGGCTTTCAGGCCAAAGCTGGACCAATATACATTTCTCCCTTTTGTCGTCACTGTTGCTCGCATCGACAATGTCTTCAACCGATTCTGCCTCGGTATTCGGAATATTGGGCGGCCAGCATGTGAGTCTTCGCCAGAACCTGCGTCCCATGCTTGAGCTTGAAAGCGGTTCAAACGACCCTATGGCTTATATGCTTACGATTCTCCTCATCGGATGCACATCGGCGGTGGGTATTCCGAGTGTGACCTCGATAATCGTTATGTTGTTGCTGCAGTTTGGTGTCGGTTGCGGTATAGGATTGTTATTCGGTTGGCTGAGTGTTAGGATGGCATTGTATTATATGAGAATCGGAAAAGATTCCTCGGAAGACAAGGGCCAGTCGGCAGCCATGATTTCGATTCTGCTTCTCGGTTTGGTGTTTTTTGCATTTGCTTTGTCGACATTGCTTGAAGGCAATGGCTATCTGGCTGTATATATTTGTGGCATGATGATTGGCAATTCCAAAATACCATTTAAATCCAATGTGATTAAATTTATGAACGGTATTGCCTGGCTGGCGCAGATTGTTGTCTTCATTATGCTCGGTCTGCTTGTCAATCCACACGAATTACTTGTAGTGGCACCGGTTTCGATACTGATCGGGGCTTTTATGATAATGGTTGGCCGTCCGGTAGGGGTTTTCATGTGTCTGGCTCCGTTCCGTAAGATAACATTAAAAGCAAAGATGTTTGTTTCGTGGGTCGGATTACGTGGGGCAGTACCTATCATATTTGCCATCTATCCTGTTATAGCCGATGTTCCGGGCGCATCGCAGATTTTCAACATAGTTTTCTTTGTCACGATCATTTCACTGATCGTTCAGGGGACGACTATCATCTCAGCTGCCAGGAAATTGAACCTCATTAACACCGATCCTCATGATGAGGAGGAATTTGGTGTGGAACTGGATGATTGTCATACTGCTTCGCTTGAGACAATGGTGCTGTCGTCAGACGACCTTAGTAATGGCAATACATTGAAGGATATGCGACTCCCCGAAGGAATCTTGGTGATGATGATTCGTAGAGACGGGAAGTATATAGTTCCGAACGGCAAGATGCGTTTATTGGCCGGAGACGCCCTCCTATTGATCAAAGAGAGCGACACCCAAATCGAAAAAGTATAATAAAATAAGAGGACGCATCTTTGAAGTGATACGTCCTCTCGTTTCTATTGTGTGCGGGAGCTAGCGGGCAGCGATGACTTCTATCTCGACAAGTACCTGCTTGGGAAGTTCTTTCACGGCCACGGCTGAACGGGCAGGGAAGGGCGCTGTGAATTCAGAAGCGTATACTTCATTCATGGGAACAAAGTAGCTCATATCGGCAAGGAAAACAGTGGTTTTAACCACATTGTCAAGTGTCATTCCGGCCTTCAAGAGAATGGCCTTTATATTTGCAATCACTTGACGGGTCTGTGCCTCGATTCCTTCAGGAATTTCTCCGTTTGACGGGTTGATAGGTATTTGTCCGCTGGCAAATACGAAAGCGCCCGTGTCTATAGCCTGGCTGTAGGGTCCGATAGCTCCCGGAGCGGCTGAAGTTGCAATTTGTTTTTTCATATGGTTGAAATTTTTAGTAATGGGTTGTTTTTAACGTTGCAAAAATAGTTTTTTTTGTTGTATCGTCCAAACTCCTCTTGTTAGAATCGTCAACAATGTGTATCTTCGCTGTCAGATATGAAAAAAATATTGAAATCAACAATTGCCGTGATGGCCGTGTCTTTAGCGTGGCCTGCTTTGCTGCCATATGACGCGGCTGCAGAGAGGGTGGTGATTCTGCATACCAATGACACCCACAGCCAGATTGATCCAGACCGCCGCAAAGGGACCGGGGGCATACTCAGACGCAAAGCACTGATCGATTCGGTCAGGAATGCCGAACCTAATGTGATAGTTGTCGATGCCGGAGATGCAGTCCAGGGAACGCTGTACTACACGCTTTTCGGAGGCGAAGTAGAGCAGGAGATGCTTAACGAGCTTGGATACGACGTGCAGATAATGGGCAACCATGAATTTGACAACGGCATGGAGGCTCTTGCACAAAATTATAGAAATGCGCGTGCAACGACTATTTCGGCAAATACAACTTTCGACGGCACTCCGCTTGAAGGTTTGTTGCAACCTTACGTAGTTAAGCAAGTAGGTAACCGACGTATCGGGTTCATAGGCATAAATATCAATCCCGACGGACTGATAAGTCCTGCAAAAAGCAAAGGGGTGAAATATAACGATGGTGTGGAGGTTCTCAACCGCCTGTCCCGTCGTCTCAAAGATGTCAATAAGGTAGATGCGGTGGTTGCTGTCACCCACATTGGCTACTCGGGTGACAAAAGTACCAAGGGATACACTGATATCGATCTGGCAAGACTCTGTCCTGATATTGACGCAATAATAGGCGGACACAGCCATACATTATTTACCCCCGGAGATCCGAGGACAAAGCTTCGCCAAAGCGACGGTGATACGGTGCTTGTTGTACAATCGGGTAAAGGAGGCGATTATATAGGTGAGGTGATAATGGATTTCGACAGCACCGGGCATGTTAATTCGTCATGGTCACGTATTTCCGTTGATAAACGTCTTGACAGTCGATTAGATACGGTTGTCGGTAAGGTCCTCGCGCCTTACAGGCATGAGGTCGATTCGGTGTATAATATCCCGGTAATAAAGGCATCAGATGAATTCTCGCATCAGGCAATGATGAACTTCGCATCTGATTTTGTGCGCGAACGCGGCTCACGCCTTGTAAAAGGCAGACGAGTGGATCTCGCGATAATGAATAAAGGTGGCATCCGCAAGGATTTTTCAAAAGGCACGCTTACCCGTGGCGACATAATTGACGTATTCCCGTTTGACAACCGGGTCGTGTTGGTCGATGTGCCAGGAGACAGTCTTCTAAGCCTCTTCGACATCATGGCCAGACAGTCGGGTCAGGGACTGAGCTCAAATGTAAAAGCCGTGATCTCACCGGACAAAACCGAATGCGAATCAGTTACAATAGACGGTAAGCCGATTGAGCGTAAGCGTATCTATCGTGTGGCTACTATCGACTATCTTGCCGAGGGGGGTGACAGCATGTCTCCTTTAATAAACTGCAGGCGTGTTGTAGCGAGCAACAGAGTACTGTATGACGACATTATTGATATGCTGAGCCGGGGCAAAAGCGCTCTTTCGCCCGATTCTACAATAAGAATGAAATGATAAAAAGAAAATCTATATACGTCTTGCTGCTGGTCGTTGTGGCGATATTGATGCCTGTGCAATGTGCCGATGCTTCCGCTGCGCGACAAAGTCAGAGTAAAAACAGTGACATCAAAATACTTGATGTGGCATTGTCGCCAGAAGCGCTGGCCTGGGCCAAAGCAGAGATGGAATCTCTGACATTAAGCCAGCGCATCGGTCAGCTTGTCATCCCGCGCCTTGATGTTTCCGACAATCAGGCAGGTCGTGCAGCCGTACGTCGTATGGTTGTTGATTATGGTGTCGGAGGATTGTTGTTCGGTAAAGGCACACTTTCCGACTATGCAGGACTGATAGCCTACGCACAGTCAGAGGCGAAAATACCGCTTATGGTGACACTTGATGGCGAATGGGGATTGAAGATGCGTGTTACTGATGCGCCCCATTTTCCTGTTAATATGGCCGTAGGCGCTTCAACGGATATGGAGGCTATAGAGGCGTATGGTGCGGAAGTCGCACGCGAGTGTCGCGCCTTGGGAATAAATGTGAATTTTGCTCCAGACGTAGATGTCAACTCCAATCCCCGCAACCCCGTTATCGGTTACCGATCGTTTGGTGAAGACCCTGCAAGAGTCGCTGCTGCCGGCATTGCCTATAGCCGGGGGCTCGAATCGGGAGGGGTATTGTCGGTGTCGAAACATTTTCCCGGGCATGGCGACACTTCTACCGACTCTCATAAAGCATTACCCACCGTTAACCATACGGCCGAACGTCTCGAATCGGTCGACCTGTTGCCTTTCCGACGATATATAGATGCCGGTCTGGGTGGCGTGATGGTGGGGCACCTTAATGTGCCGGCATTGGATAAAAGCGGACATCCTGCCTCGTTATCCAAGGCAATCACAACCGACCTGCTCCGAAAACGCATGAAGTTCAGAGGTCTGGTATTTACTGACGCCCTCGCAATGGCGGGTGCCAATACCGGCGGTAACAATTGTGTTGAGGCATTAAAGGCAGGAACGGACATTCTCTTGCAGCCCAAATCTGTAAAAGCCGACATAGAAGCCGTGGTCAAAGCCGTTGAGAGCGGGAAGATAGCTCGGTCTGTCATTGACGAACGATGTCTTAAAGTGCTTTGTTTCAAATATGCCTTGGGGCTGACTTCCAAGCCTGAATTAATGAGCAAGAAGCAAGCCGTTGCGACTGTGAATAACGAACAAAGTCGCTCGGTGCTGAACCTTATTTCTAAAGCGTCTCTCACTTGCATATACAATAATGACGGGACATTGCCGGTAAATAATCTTTCGGGCAACAGGGTAGCCGTTGTTTCAATCGGGGCAAAAACCGACAACATTTTTTCAAGCACATGCGCCAGATACACGGATGTCAAAAAGTTCTCGGTAAATGCCGAGCATGGAGTATCCAAGAAGTTGCTTAACGACCTTGAGGAATATGATGTTGTGATTATAGCTGCTTTCTCCGACAAGGAATGGGCAAGAGAAGCTTTTGCAAAGATTCATTCATGCCGCGGAGTTGTCGGTGTTTTTTTCATGAATCCATACAAAATGTCGAAATTTGGAGGATCCCTGAAAGATTTGTCATCGTTATTACTTGCGGGAGATGACACACCGTCCATGCGCGAGGCAGCTGCCGAGGGCGTATTTGGCGGTTGTGCGATGACCGGACGCCTGCCGGTTGACATGAATGGTGTGGCAAAGGTGGGCAGCGGTATCTCGACATCTAAAGTCCGCCTTGGGTTTGTGCAGCCGATAGATGAAGGGTTCTCAATGTCATTCGCTTCGTCGGTCGATTCGGCAATGGAGTACGCTGTAGCCAATGGGGCTGTTCCCGGATGCCAGATTCTGGTCGCAAAAGGCGGGAATGTAGTTCTTTCCCGTAATTATGGTGTTATAGATCCGGTTGCCAAAACCCGGGTGAATGACTCCACGATATACGATTTGGCCTCCATGACAAAGGCTCTCGCCACGGTGCCGGGCCTTATGCGTGCCTATGATGAGGGCCTTTTCGGTTTAAACGATCCTATCAGCAAGGTTGTCTCTCCGTTAAAAAACGGTGACAAATCAAAAATTACCTATTCAGACGCACTGTACCATATATCGGGGATGCCGGCTATGATATCCGCTGTAAATATCTTTGCTCCTAAAAATGCCTCACGTAAACGTGAGCTGCGCTCTGATTTAGTCAGTCGACGAGAAAAAGAAGGGTATACGACTCCTTTGGCTGACGGCTTATGGTTGAACGACTGTTCGATCGATACGGTCATGCAGCGTATATATGATGCGGAACTGAAACAAAAAGGCAAATACCTCTATAGTGATTTAAATTTTTGCCTTCTTAAAGATGCAGAAGAACGTCTTACCGAAGTACCGCACGAAGAGTGGGTGGCGACAGAAATTTTTGGGCCGGTTGGCGCAACTACCTTGGGCTTTAATCCTCTGAATTATTATCCTCTCAAATATATAGCGCCTACTGAAAATGATACTGAACTTCGCAATCAGCGGGTTCGCGGTTATGTACATGATGAGACTGCGGCGGTGAGCGGGGGCGTGCAGGGGAATGCCGGCCTTTTTGGCAATGCGCTTGATGTCGCCAAGGTGTGCCAGATGCTGCTCGATCGCGGACAGTATGGCGGAACACAGATAATCTCGGAAAAGACGATCAGAGAATTTACATCACCTCGTTCACGCCGTAAGTTGGTTTCGGCTCGTGGAAAGGAAGCGAACCGTGGACTCGGATTCGCATTTGTAGATGATGATTCGCCTGCATCAGCAGCAACATACGGTCATACCGGATTTACGGGTACATGTTTTTGGATAGATCCTGAGAGTGGCATAATAATGGTATTTCTGAGCAACAGGGTTTGCCCTTCGCGCAAAACGCCCGCTTTTTTCAGAAACGATCCGCGTCAGGCTTTGATGAAAGTGATTTACGATGATATTAACCGATAAAAAACAGTAATAATGCAGATTCAACGTGTTCAATCTCTCTACCTCCTACTTGCCAGTGTGATGATGGCACTTTTTATTTTCATTCCTTTTGGTTACTCCCAACTTGAAGTGGAGGGAGTCGAACAGACAGTGGCCGGATGGTATCCTTATGAGTCAGCGGCGCTTTGGGTGCCGTCGGCCATAGGAGCTTTGCTCGCCTTGGTGGATATTTTTCTGTTCAAGAATTTTTCGTTACAGAAGCTTGTTGCCAAGATTGACATTATTGTGATTCTTTTGTCAATCATTCTAACGGTCTATTTCCTTGTAGCTTGATTCAAGGATATTACACCCGGCGATGTGGTTATGAGTACGCGTTGGGGTGGTGGAGGCCTTCTGTTGCTTGCTTCATTGATTGCGGTGTTGATGGCTTTGAACCATATAAGTGCTGACGAACGGTTGTTGCGCAGCATGGACCGCATCAGATAATTGACACACAATATGGGGTTGTGGCGAAAAATATGGAAACAGCGCAAAATCGGTCTTTTCAAGTCGATTTTGCGCTGTTTTTCTCCCTACATGGGCATAGGCATGAGCTATCGGGGTATATTCATGCACCCTGCATTACCAGACGGACATTGGCTGAAGGAGCACAAATTATATTCAATCGATTTATAAGAATGGAACGCTGTCTACTAAATGGCTACATTATTGTTGTCTAATTGAAACAATGGCAGTAAAATTGATAGGGATGAGGATTATTTTTAGCTTTTTTGATGCATATTTTTGGTTTGTCGGTTTCATTATGTTAACTTTGTGAAATTATTTAATAACCAATCTATACGTCAAATGCTTATGCATCACCATTTAACCAAGAATCTAATACGGGCGGTTGCTCT
>CAZAZA010000066.1:0-16495 GCA_964489495.1 uncultured Bacteroides sp. | reverse complement strand
TAAGGTGCTGCGCACCAATGTATAAAGTCTCAAAAGTGTCAAAGATGGAAAGTTAGCAGATACTTTCGATATGACCAACAAAATAAGTGTTAAATATGATTAATGCAACTATCGATCGAACTAACGGGTGACTTCTGTTGTTAGATAATCGATGAGAGGGCAAAAGTCCTCACTGTTAAACAAGACATTAATTAACTTTATAACTATGACAACTAAAAGCGAGCTTCCTCAGAAAAGTCTTCATGGGACTAAAACCGAGGTGAATTTGGTCAATTCTTATCTTGCAGAATCAACTGCATATACTCGTTATATGTTCTACAGCAAAAAAGCTGAGGATGAAAAATACTATCCTATTGCCAAGATCTTCCAGGAAACGGCCGATAACGAAATGCATCATGCCAAGGTTTTCTTCAAGATGCTCGAAGGGGGAGTAGTGGAATCATCCAATCTGGCCGTTGATGCCGGCGTAATTGGTACAACGGAGCAGAATCTGGCTACGGCCGCACACGAGGAGCTTGTGGAAGGTGTTGAAATGTATACTAATGCCGCCATAGTTGCTGAGGAAGAGGGTTTCCCCGAAATAGCTTCCCATTTCCGTGCTATTGCTACAATTGAGGATCATCACCGTCGTCGTTTTGAGCGGTATCTGGAGCAGGTAAAGGCCGGAACTGTTTGGAAACGTGATCATTCTGTACTCTGGCAATGCCTGGTATGCGGTTATATCTTTGAGGGTAATGAACCTCCGGTAGAGTGCCCCGCATGCGATCACCCGAGAGAACATTATATGGCATTAGATATCTATCTGGATTAATCACAAGCTTATATATCAAATACTCACAGACACACCCAAATCAAAAGAGCCGCATCCCCCGAAAATTAAGGAGAATGCGGCTCATGTTTTTAAATGCTGTTCAATTTACTTTGATTGCTCTTTACGCTGGATTGCCAGTTTTTTCTCGATTTCGTTGACTTTTGCAGTGGTCAGGGGATAGAACCATAACAAGATGAATGCAACTGCGGCAAGGGCTGCAGGAATCCAACTCATCATAGCTCGGATGCCAATTAATGCTTCCTGAGGCTGAACTGCTCCGGCAGTAGTATCATATCCGAATCCATGAAGAATCCACATTACTGCGGCTCCGCCAAATGCGCTGCCGAATTTTTGTGCCATTGATGCGGAAGAGAAAATCAGACCGGTAGATGCTGTCTTGTTCACGAGTTCTGAATAGTTTGCCACATCGGCATACATACTCCATACAAGGGGCGATACTATGCCAAGAGCAACAGCGAAAATTACTTGCAGAACAACCATTGCCCATATTCCTGCAGTTGTTACGGGGCAGAACCAGAATAACACGCAAGTGGCAATTATTACAACGAGGGATGCCATGAAAGTGTTGCGCTTGCCAAATTTGGCTGCCAGAGGAACTGCCAGAGGCACGCTCACCATATTGATAAGTTCGCCTATGCACAGGAAGACACCTGCAGACAAAGCGAAGGTCAATATTTTCACATCGGGAGTTCCACCTATTACATCGGAGAAAAGATAGGCGACTGCTGAACCACGGATAATGTTATAGAAGTTGTTGAAAATAGCCACTCCGTTCATTAACCACCATGGGCCGTTGCCAAGCAGCATTTTGAAATCATTTCCGACAGATGCTTTTGATGGTGAGTCAACGACCTCCCTTGTCATCATAAAACATAAGAAGAAAAGTACGGCGCATACTATACCTATGACACACATTGACATCTGCCAGGCTTCAGGTCCACACTGATCAAGGGTGGCCGTGCTGTCAACTCCGGCAAAATAGCGGCAGAGGGGTTCCCATGAAAGAAGCGCGATGAAACTTCCTGCATAAGCGAAAAACATGCGGAATGATGAGAATACAGTCTTTTCTGAAGAACTTGTTGTGACGACATCAAGCATAGCACCATAAGGAACATTAATTGCGGTATAGCAAGTCATCATCAGGATGTATGTAAAATATGCCCAGAAAAGTTTAAACCCGTAACCCGTGTCAGGAGTCGTAAATAACATCACGCCACAGACTGCGAACGGGACTGCTATCCACAGGAGGTAGGGACGGTATTTGCCCCATCGAGTGTGAGTTCGGTCGCAAATGACACCCATCATCGGGTCAGACACGGCATCCCATATACGGGTTATCAGCATAAGCATACCCGCATCGATGAGCGACAAGCCGAAGATATTGCTGTAGAAGAAAGGAAGGAAGAAACTAAAGATCTTCCAAAACATCGACGATGACATGTCGCCAAAACCATAACCCACTTTTTGCCATAAAGGGGCATGGCTTGCACTACTGAGATTTGAAGTTTCCAATGTTAAAGTTTCCAATTTCTGATATGGTATTATTGTTCTTTAATAGCTTTAAGGGTATGCGTGCTTTCATCGGCCGTAACCCGCAAGATCATACCGGGAGTCGTGTCAACGGATGTTTCCATGCCTTGATAATAAAGGTTACACTTTCCTCCTTTGTTTGATTTTATTAAGGCAAAGTCAAGTTTGCCATCTTTAGCGTAAACAGAAACCTCAAAATTGCCTCTTGCAAGAATTCCAGTAATATGGCTGTTGCCCCATTGTGAGGGGAGTGCCGGAAGAAGGTTGATGCGGCCCGTATGGCTTTGGAGAAACATTTCGGTAATTCCGGCAGTTCCACCGAAATTGCCATCGATCTGGAATGGAGGATGGACATCCCACATATTATCGGCTGTGCCTTGTTTAAGAAGATTTTTAAACAGCGTGTATGCATGGTCGCCATCAAACAGGCGTGCCCAATGGTTGAGTTTCCAGCCCATAGACCATCCTGTAGCCTCGTCACCACGTTCACGTAATGTCTCACGAGCAGCATTTGCAAGAGTTGTGTCTGAAATGGCATCGATTGACCTGCCGGGATGAAGCCCAAACAGGTGGTTTGTATGGCGGTGTTTGTCCTGATTGTCGTCAATATCCTCATACCATTCTTGCAGTTGGCCGAATCGTCCTATCTGGTAAGGATGGATATTGTCAAGTTTTTCCTGCCATTCTTTTACGGATTCAGCATCTGTATTAAGAATTTTGGCAGCCTCTATTGCATCCATTAGAATCTCGCGTGTCACGGCGTTTGCATAAGTCGAACCGAGGTCGCATTGTCCGTGCTCGGGTGAATAGCTCGGAGCAGCGGTATAGGATCCATTGGCTTTAAAGAGCAGATCGGACGCAAAATCAGCGCTTGATTTTATTATCGGATACCCTATTTCACGAAGCCAGTCTTTATCACGAGTGTAATCATAGTATTCCCAGACTTGTGTGGCAAGCCAAGGGCCGGCGCTTGGGTTATAGTTCCAAGTCATGTCACCTGCGTCAAGGGGAGCGGTGAATCCAAAGACATTGGTTGAAATACCTGCAGTCCAGCCACGAGCACCCCAATAAGATTTTGCGGTGGTTTCACCCGGCTTAACAAGTCCTCGTATATAATCTATATAAGGCGTGAAGCATTCGAGCAAATTGGTCGAAGCAGCAGGCCAATAGTTCATCTGGACGTTAATGTTATTGTGATAATCTACACGCCATGGGCCGTCGAAATTGTTGTGCCACAGACCCTGGAGATTTGCGGGCATATTACCCGGACGCGATGCTGAAATAAGGAGGTAGCGTCCGAAGTTATAATAGGTTTCTTCAAGACCGTGGTCAATCGTATCATTCCTATAAGCATGGAGTCTTTTGTCTGTCGGCAAATCTGAAGGTCGTGATTCATCTGGATTGATTGCCAGCACTACTCGGTTATATAGGTTGGAATAGTCTTTCAGGTGATCAGCATAGAGTTGTTCGTAGCTTTTACGTGATGCGGCATCAATCACTTTATTCACAATAACAGCAGGATCAGTGCCGACAAATGCTTTTGGATCTGATGTATCGGGTGAAAAATTCATGCGGTAATCCGTATCACCGGCCAATAGAAATTCAACATCATCAGCCCCGGTCACAGAAATCGTACGTTTGGCTGCATCCGCTTCGACAGAACCGCCATTTATAGCTTTGGCAGCTACCCTAAGCGCCCATTTCATGCCGTTGTTTTCCACATGACCTTGGTAAAGCAGGCTGTTTCCATCAACTACAGTAACGGTGTCGATGATTTGTGGTGTGTTAAATGTAAAGACAAGATCTTGCAGTCCGCCTTCCGACTGATATTTCCAGACCATCACACTATCGGGGTAAGAGCAGAAATATCGGCGTGCGTAATCAATGCTGTCTGCCTTGAAGCTCACGAGAGCAACAGATTTGTCGATATTTAATATGCGCTTGTAATCATGCACATCGTTTTCGTTTATGCCTGTCGATACCAAAGCCTCACCCATTTCGGTGAACGTACCAAAACAATTGCGGTCATATGGGACGTTCCCCCTAAAAGCAATAGAGGTCATACGGCCGGCTTCGGCATTTTTGCCTTCTACAAGCAGTTGACGTATAGAGTCGAGTGTAGCCGGGGAGACCGTCCGATTCATATTCCAGTACCGTTCAACTCCTGATGCCGGGCCGCCGGTCCAAAGCGATTTCTCGTTTAATACGACTCTTTCACGGCTTACAGAACCAAGAATAGCTCCGCCAAATGAGCCATTTCCTATGGGCAATGATTTTGACTCCCACTCGTGATCCGGATTAACTGGGGTCGACGAGAAGTCATTGATGAGCCAAGGCGAGGACATCTCGGATGAAGTCGGGGTGTCAAACCAGATTGAGTTACCTGCTGTATACTCGTCAGGGTTAGGCCAGGGAGCGTGCTTTGACGCGCATCCTGTAGCAGCTATTGCCGGCAAGAGCGACAACGTAATGATCAAATTGTTAAAACTCATTTTGTGGGTTATGATTTTCATGGAGTTAGAACTCCAGTTCCTTTAGTATGCAAATTTACGTAAAGTATAGGTAAAGAATAAACGTATTAAATTTAATTAACATTTGTATGTGCTTTTGTTCTTTATTACCTTCAGGCCATACAATAAACTTTGATATGGAAACGTTAAGAATTGAAGAATAAGTAAAAATCAAATCTCGACTAATGAAAATAAGACTTCTGATCCTGGTAGTATTTGCAACAGCAATACTAAGCTCATGCAGTTCCGGCAAAGAGTCGCTTGTGTATTTTAACGACATAACAGGAGTGGAATCCGGCGTGTTGTCCCAAGTTGGCAAAGAAATTACCATAAAACCTGATGATGAGCTATTGATAACAATAAGTTCGGAAGTCCCCGAGGCTACGGCAGCCTATAATATTCCATTAATAAATCCCGCTTTGGCCAAACAGCTGAAAATGCAAACTCAACCTCAGCCACAGACATATATCGTAAGTTCGAAAGGTAATATAGATATGCCCGTTTTAGGAAAGCTGCATGTCGAAGGTCTTACCACTGACCAGTTGGCCGACGAGCTGTTCAATCGTGTGTCAAAAGATGTTCAGGATCCATATATCAGAGTTGAGATGTTGAACTTCAAGGTGAATGTGCTGGGTGAAGTCGCTAAGCCTGGAATTATTGAAAAGCCGGTCTCGGACGACACATTTACCATTCTTCAGGCTCTTGCTTCTTCAGGCGATATGACTGAATATTCTGATCGCTCCAACGTTATGGTGCTTCGTAAAGAGAATGGTCAGATTGTATATCATCGAATGAATCTTAACGACTCAAAGTCAATCGAATCGCCCTACTTTTTCCTCCAGCAGGGTGATGTAGTGATTGTGCCTCCGAGTAAATCAAGAGAGTCGAATGCCAAATACGATTCAAACAATTCATTTAAGATTCAGATAGTTTCGACAATCGTCAGTGCGGTATCGGTACTCGCCTCGCTTGTAATAGCTTTGGCAGTAAAATAAAATGCTTTAAATTTTGACACAATGGAAAACAAGACAGGTAATAACGATATAATAGACATATCCGGTCTGCTTCGTCAATATGCAAACAAATGGTACTGGTTCGTGGTTTCGGTACTTTTATGCGTAGGTGTAGCCTATGCTTATGTTATGATCCATAAACCCGTATACCAGGTGAATGCCAATATGTTGATCTCGGATAATGATGATTCCGGATCCGTGCCGACTGAACTCGGGGCGTTCTCAAGCATTTTTGGCGGGAAGAATTCAGTCGACGATGAAGCTCTTATACTTGGCAGCCACGCGGTGATGAAATCAACTGCCGAAGAACTTGGAGCAAACGTAAGCCATATCGAATGCAAAGGACCTTTAGGTCTTATTAAGACATTCCTTTATAAGGATTATCCTTTAAATGTAGAGGCTGTCAATCCACTGTTGGTGGACACTCTATCGACCTCAATACTTTTCAAGATAAAGGTTAAAGACTCAGGCGAAGTAAATGTCAAAGCTTCAGCTCGCGGTAAAACGCTTACCAAAGTTGAGTCTGACGGTTTCCCGGTACATGTGTCAACCCCATACGGTGATTTCTCTGTAGTTAAAACTTCAAGTTTCAAAGATGGCGAATCATTAAAAATGAATGTCATATTTTCAGGGTATGATGTCGCTGCCGAAGCACTTTCTGAAGATGTCACGGTTGATATCGTGGCAAAGCGAGCCAATATGATTTATCTTGGCTATAAAACTCCTTATCCAGAATACGGAATGAAGCTCCTTAACGAGCTTATGGCACAATACAACCAGCGTGGTGTACTTGAGGAGAATGCAAAGGGTAAGAAGACAATAGAGTTTGTTGACGGTCGTATAGCACTTCTTGTAAACGATTTGGATAGTATACAACATGAGTATGCTGCCTATATGAACAGAGAAGGAATAGGATCGGTATACGGACAGAGTGAGTTTAATTTCAAACTCAAAGGCCTTATTGACACACAGCTTGTAGAGGCAGAGACGAATGTTGAAATCGTTAAAATGATGTGCGATTTCCTGAAGAATCCGGACAATAAATATTCGTTGATTCCCGGTGCGCTCGATGGCCCCAATGATGCCTCAATCCGGTCTTATAACGAGATGTTGCTGAAACGGCTGGAGCTTGAAAGAACAGCAAGTCCTAACAATAAAGCTCTGAAAGCTCTTACCGAACAGATTGATGCGATGAGAGCCTCAATAGTGGAGTCGCTCAATAAAAACTACGAATCTGCTGTGGTTTCGCTTAATGATCTGCGCAAGCGAAGTGAAGGTCTGACCGGTAATCTGAAGACGCTGCCGTCTCAGGAAGGTGAAATTATGAAACTTTTCAGGGAGCGTACAACAAAAGAACTTATCTTTAAATTCCTGCTGCAGCAGCGTGAGGAATCAGCTATGAAAATAGCCAATGCGATATCCAAAGGCGTCGTAGTCGATGAAGCATACTTTTATAGCGAGCCTCTTGGCATGTCTAAAAAACTAATTCTTGCAATAGCTTTAGTTATCGGTCTGCTTATCCCACCAGTTCTGATATATCTATATTCCCTCTTACGCGGCAAATTCGATACGAAGGAGGAAGTTGAGAAATACACTTCTATTCCAATCCTTGGCGAAGTTTGTATATCTAAGAGCGGTGAGTCGCTTGTAGTAAAACCAGGCGACAATACTTCATCTGAATCCGAGCTGTTCAGGCTTATAAGAACAAATCTGCAGTTTGTGCTCCATGACAGTTCTGAGAAAGTTATACTTGTCACTTCTACATCTTCAGGTGAAGGGAAATCATTTGTTTCAATAAATCTTGCCTCATCTCTGTCGCTTCTCGGTAAGCGTACGCTTCTTGTGGGAATGGATATCCGTGCAGGCATGCTTGATCGTTATCTGCCTTTACCTCCGTCGCGTGGCCTCACCGAATATCTTGCTTCGACAACTCTGACAATACAGGATATCATCATTCATGAACCTTTCCAGAAAGATCTTGATGTCATTGTGGCAGGCCCGGTTCCGCCAAATCCTTCAGAGCTTCTTGCCGGCAAACGCGTAGACCAGCTATTTGCTGAGTTGCGTGAGCTATACGACTACATCGTTGTAGACTCAGCCCCAGTTGGCATGGTGAGTGACACATTCTCACTTTCAAGAGTTTCCGATGCGACAATCTATGTATGTCGAGCTTCCTATACTCCTCTCAGAGACATCAAGTTTGTAAACTCGATTTATGAGAACCATCGTCTTAAGCGTCTCGGGTTGGTTGTGAATGGCACCAAAACTCGAAAGGGTTACGGCTACGGTTACGGAAGTAGCCACGGCAGTACGCTACACAAGCGCAAATAATGACTATTACACCGACATTACAACGGCCAGTTTTCGAAGCTCCCGTTTCCGATTGGAAACGGGCTGTCTTCTTTATGCTTACTCTGTCATTGCTCGGCCTTTCATTTTATCCGGCTTTCATCATTATATTGATACTGATGATTAACAGCTGGAACAGAGACAGGTATCATTTCTTAATCCAGACATTCATGCTTTGCGGGGGCTATGGAGTGGTGACCAATTCCATGTTCCCGATACACTTGTCGGATATCTTACTGTTTGTTTCCTTTTTGAGTATTTTCATTGTCAGAAAAGATCGCTTGACGTGGAAAGCTGTTTTTCTGTCGATTGCATATATGGGTGTACTTTTAATACTCGCTATATTCAGCGTTGAGTCATTGACGGTTCAAATAAGGGGTATCAGAAATTACATGATGATTATGACATTTCTCATACCTCTTTTAGCATTCTCAGGGGAAGGTTTTGAGATGAAACGTTTTTTTCAGGTTGTCATAGTTTATTCTCTTATCCTATGTGTATATTACATTTTTGATGGTTTTATCTTTAATGGATGGATTTTATTGCCTAAGACCCACGTATGGAGCCTTGGAGTTTCAACTTTCTGGCATCCGATATTGCATCCGTTCACCACTTACTTCCCGCGTAAATATCCCCCGGGACTATATTGGTTGGCACTCTGTGTCTTTCCCCTAATATATGTTTATCGTTTTTCCTGGAAGCAATGGTGCCTTGTCGGCCTGGCATTCATGTCTTCGAGAACTATGTCAGTTATATTCGGTCTGCTGGCATCATATCTCTTGTTTCAGAAGCAGGTCAGAAAAGTCATAATCTATGTTGCAGTGGGTATCGTTGCAATTGCCGGACTCTATGTCGTGGATTCGGCTACAGGAGGTTTTATGCGCATCAGTTCGACTCTTGATCAGTTCGTCACACTTGATGCCGCGCAGGACCGAGAAGATTTAGCAGAGTTCGGGTCGACACGTATGGCACAAGCCATTCCTAAAATAGAAATGCTTTATGACCAACATAAAGAGTGGACCGGTTTTGGCTTTATTCATGAGAAACTTTCGAAAAATAGTGCCGTACAGCTGACTAACGACTTGTATAGTGATATCGAGAAATCAGACGAAAATGTAGCGGCAATCGAAGTGACACAACTCCATACATTCCTTATGGCAGGATTCATAGGACTTATAGCTCAATTTGCCTTTTACATAGGGTTGTTTTTTGTGCTGAAGCCTACCGGTTATGCAAAATACTATCTATCGGTGTTTTTTGCATTTTCGGTATTCGGAATCGGAGGTTTTGGAGGACTCACCCAGGATATGACGTTGTTGCTGCTTGGATTGACTGTCGGCGTGATATTGCTGAATTATCGTCGTAATGGCCGATTAACAGAACAGGTGTCGGAACAACCTGAGTCAGTCCCGACACCTGTTTGAAATCAGCTTTTCAAATCATACCCGCGTTTTTTGAATATCTCCATGAGATTGTACTTCATTGCCTCCTTATAGTAGCTGATGATATGAGCTACCCAGTCATTGTCACTTTTAGTGCCGGTACGGGTGGCATTATAATGGGCAATCTCCGAGTCGTATTGAAGTAAATCCTTTTCCAGATTTTCTTCGTGGTAATAGTTTGGGTGGATTAATAGTGAAAGAGGCTGTTTGGGTTTAAGATCGGGCAGTTCTCGAGGAACTCCGATGGCGAGGCCGCAAACAACGAAAACCCCTTCAGGCAGTCGTAAAGCCTTGGCCATAGCTTCCGGATCGGCTGTTCGCGCATATCCGATGCAGCAGGTGCCGAGGCCGTATGACTCGGCTGCGACAAGTGCACTCATCATGGCAAGAGCTGCATCTACGGTCCCGACAATCAGCCCGTCGAGTGTAGAGGTAAATGGCGGAATTTCCACATTTTTTGCCTTTGCCCCAACAGCGATTTTGTTGAAATCGGAACAAAAAGCCATGAAATGGTTGCAAGTCTTTATCTGCTTCTGGCCGGTAATTTCGTAAAGTTGTTCTTTGAGTGCCTGATCGGTCACATCCACGACAGAAAACTGCTGACCGTTATAACTCGTAGGCGTGTTGCGGATCGCATTATAAATAAACTCTATAGCTTCTGCCGGAATCGGTTCGCGTTCATAACGGCGAATGCTTCGCCGTTCAAGTAGGGTGTCGTTAACTGATTTCATATACTTAAAAAAGAAAAATAGCTGTGTCGTACACGAGCGTCGACACAGCTATAACAAAACAGGGTATGTAGTAGTTTACTTCTTGAAGAAACGGTTGTAGAGTCCTTCGAATCCCTGACCGTGACGAGCCTCGTCCTTTGCCATTTCATGAACAGTGTCGTGAATAGCGTCAAGGTTGAGTTCTTTTGCACGACGGGCGATACGCATCTTGTCCTCGTTGGCACCGGCCTCAGCTGCCATACGCTTTTCGAGATTAGTCTTTGTATCCCATACACATTCTCCAAGGAGTTCGGCGAACTTTGCAGCGTGTTCTGCTTCTTCAAATGCATAGCGTTTGAATGCTTCGGCTATTTCAGGATATCCTTCACGGTCGGCCTGACGTGACATAGCCAGATACATGCCGACTTCCGAGCATTCACCATTGAAATGGTTGGTGAGATCGGCAATCATTTCCGCATCGGTACCTTTAGCAACACCGAGCTGATGCTCTGTCACAAACTGAAGAGCTTCCTGAGCGGTGAGTTCTTTAAACTTGCTTTTGGGGGCACCACAAAGCGGGCACTTTTCGGGGGCTTCTTCGCCTTCATGCACATAGCCACAGACGGTGCAGATAAATTTTTTGACCATAGTAGTGTTTACTTGATTTGGTGTTACAATGATATTTTATGATACGAACCCGTTAAGTCTATTTATGGCCTGCGGATTCATTGCAAAGTTAACTAATCATTCTCATTCTGACAAAAAAAATTTTGTAACTTTGCGCTACGGAAACATTAAATAACAGTTATGTCAAAAACAATAAAGACAATTGCAATGATGACTACCGCATTGCTTGCCACAGGTTGTGCCGGCACGTCCGGAGACTCCGGCGAGGCTGCGGTGATTGACAAGCCTGACTTCACGCCCAAGGACCGTGTGTTTTCAATCGATGCCCTTGAAGCTCTTGGCAGGGTTAGTGCTCCGGAGATATCACCGGACAAGTCAAAGATACTCTATGGAGTTTCATATGAGAGTGTTGAACAGAATCGCTCGAACCTTGATCTCTATGTAATGAATTTGGACGGTAGCGATGCGCGCCGTATCACCAAAACACCGGATTCAGAGGCTGGGGCCGTATGGATTGATGGCGGTAGTCGCATAGCGTTTATGTCGCCGGTTGATGGCAAACAGCAACTATGGGTGATGAATGCCGACGGCTCTGACCGCAAAGCAGTGTCGGATGTGGAAGGAGGCATATCCGGTTTCCTTTTCTCTCCCGATGAAAAGAAGGTGATGATGATTGGTTCGGTAAAATATTCCCGGACTGCTCAGGACGTATATCCTGACCTCCCAAAGGCAACAGGACGACTGATTGACGACCTGATGTATAAACATTGGGACGAATGGGTCACAGAAAATCCTCATCCTTTCATAGGGTCATTTGACGGAAACAAGGTGACAGAAGTCAAAGATATAATGTCAGATGAGCCTGAATTTGAGGCCCCCATGAAACCTTTTGGAGGTATCGAGTCGTTTGCATGGGCTCCTGACAGCCAGTCGTTGATATATGTATCCAGAAAGAAAAAAGGTATGGAGTATGCTCTGTCGACAAATTCCGACCTCTATCTGTATAATATAACCGATGGTTCTACAAAAAATCTTACCGAAGGTATGATGGGATATGATACAGCACCCGCTTATTCTCCGGATGGTAAGTATGTTGCGTGGCTGAGCATGGAACATGACGGTTTTGAATCAGATAAGAACCGCATATTTGTCCTTGATACAGCTACAGGAGTGAAGACAGATCTTACGACTGACTGGGATTATACAGCCGATGCTATCTCGTGGGCGCCTGACAGCAAGTCAATTTATTTCATAGTGCCCAAAGACGGTGTCACACCATTATTTAACATCGCTCTCGACACTCATGAAGTCAAGGTCGTAGCTGATGGCTTATGGGATTATGCTTCTATCGCTCCGGTCGACGGTAATACGCTTATTTCTATGCGTCATTCAATGCTTCAGCCCAACGAGATAGTTTCGATAAATCTTGCAGACGGCTCATCAAATCAAATCAGCAATGTCAATACCGAATTGCTTGCAGCTTGTGACATGCCTACTGTCGAAAAACGTATGGTCACAACTACTGACGGAAAAGAAATGCTGGTTTGGGTAGTTTTGCCTCCAAATTTTGATGCTTCGAAGAAATACCCTGCCATATTCTATTGTCAGGGTGGGCCTCAGCAGGCTGTCAGCCAATTCTGGAGCTACAGATGGAATTTTGCGCTTATGGCATCGCAAGGTTATGTGGTAATTGCCCCTAACCGACGCGGACTGCCCGGATTCGGCACAGAATGGAATGCCCAGATTTCCAAAGACTATGGCGGTCAGAATATGCGCGACTATTTCAGTGCCGTAGATGCATTGAAAAAAGAACCGTTTGTCGACGAATCCAAGATTGGGGCTGTCGGAGCAAGCTATGGCGGTTTTTCAGTTTACTGGCTTGCGGGACATCACGACAAGCGATTTGCATGCTTTATCGCACATGCAGGAATCTTCAATCTGGAGACCCAGTATCTGGAGACCGAAGAAATGTGGTTTGCCAACTGGGATATGGGAGGCGCTTATTGGGATAAAGACAACGCTGCCGCACAGCGCACATTCGCAACCTCACCTCATCGTTTTGTCGATAAATGGGACACACCGATACTAATAACCCACGGCGAATATGACTTCCGAATACTCGCATCCCAGGGCATGATGGCATTTAATGCAGCCAGATTACGTGGCGTCCCGGCAGAGATGCTTATATTCCCCGACGAGAATCACTGGATTCTTAAACCTCAAAACGCTGTGATGTGGCAGAGAGTTTTCTTCCGCTGGCTTGACAAATGGCTTAAAGATAACAAGGGAACCGAAACTCCCGATGCCTGATGTCAAAAACCGAACTTAAAAAAATATTGCGCACCATGACGGCCGAAGATTTGGCCGCCTTGGTGCTTGAGTTATATGGCGCACGGAAGGAGGCGAAGGAATACCTGGAGTTCTTTATAAATCCGGATATAGATGCAAAACAAGAGGAAGCAAAACAGGAGATAGCCAAAGAACTTGGCCGAGTCCATCGTCACAGTTATTCTCCCAGAATGTCACGGATCAAGGCATCGGTCAAAAAATTTGCGTCATACTCGCCCGAAGAAGATCAGCTATGCGACCTCATGACATGGACATTTGAGAAAATGTGCCATCAAGCCAATGGCAGATATTTTAAACCTGCTTTTGAAAATGGATGTGTCTCGTTCCTAAAGGATACGATAAAGCAGATTGATAAAGCAGGAATGACCGAAACTTATTTTGGAGTTATAGATGACTGTATCAAAAATCTTAACTCTTCATACAGCGATACGCGACGATTCAGGCAATCTATGGTAGAGGCTGTTGAGACAGCATTTGAACGTCCACTTTGAAAATCACCGGACGGGTGCCGTCAGGACAGCTGACTATCAGACTTTCGCCAGCTGAACAAGCGCCTTTTTCTACAGCATTTTTAATTGCATACCATGCCCTCGGACAAAAGTCTGAGGGCATTTTGTATAAATCAAGATTGAACGAGCTGCCGGTTGCAAACCGCCGGCATGGCCCGGATTCGGGATCGCATAAATAACGGCTTTGCAAATCGTCAAAGCATTCACGCCTTAAAACCATGACGGAGATTTTGCGGGACGAAAGCTTTACAGTCTCTCCGCCTCTCAATCCGACAGGAAGTGTGAAAAGGGCGGCTGTGCCGGCCATAGCCCTCAAGAAGTTGCGCCTCGTGTAATCCATGATACAAAATTAATAAAAAAATAAGTCGCCGATGTAACATTAAATGTTAATCTTCCGTCTCAATAAAAGATGGACCATTCAACATTCGAGCATAAAGTGGCAGTCTATCGCCCCGATTTTTATGGGTTGGCCTTGAGAATACTCGGCAATCCCGATGATGCCGACGATGTGGCGCAAGACACATTGTTACGGTTATGGGATATACGCGACCGATTGGAGGACTATTCATCTATAAAATCATTGGGGCTGATTGTGACACGACACAAATGCATCGACCGACTGCGCAGCGTTTCGCCAAACACCTCTCTTGACGAAGCCATGAACATTGATTCCGGGGCTCCGTCACCTGATCGCAGTGTAGAAGCAAGAGAGTCGCTTTCGGAAGTCTCACGCCTGCTCCGTCTTCTTCCGGCCGGACAGCGTGAGGTTCTGAAGCTACGCCATATAGACGGTCTGGAGACTTCGGAAATAGCCGAAATCACCGGCAATCGTGAGGCTACGGTCAGGGTGGCTTTGTCAAGGGCTCGCAATCGCCTTAAAGAAATGTTTCTTTCCTCATATAAATAAATTATCAAATGACAGACAAATCGATAATTGAACGTGACATACTGCTTGACATCGTTACTGATGATGAGGCTCGCGACTTGCTTTCAAAGTTTTTTGACGGGAAAACATCATTGGATGAAGAGCTATCATTATACTCATACTTTGCCAAAGGACAGATAGCCTCAGATCTGCAACCCTATGCTGGAATGATGAATTGGTATGCTCAGGGATGCCCGCCTGTGGAACGTGTGCCAAGTAAAAGCAGTCGCCTCGCACATCTATGGCAGTGGTGCGGAGCTGCCGCTATAGCATTTCTTGTCTTTTCAGCCGGATGGCAGACCGGGACAGGGAACAATAGGTTACGTCATACCGAAATGCTTTATTCGGGAAGTTATGCCATGATTGATGGTGAACGGGTGACAGATTTATCCAGGGTGCTTGTGGCGATGGAACAGGAGCGCATCTCTAATCTTCGTCTGACAAAAAACCAGCTTCGTATGATGAATCATTCCAACGAAGGCGATTCTCTTGTTTCAGCTATACTTGCAGATATCTTAAATGACTAATAAATAAAACAATGAAATTTTATAATTTTCTTTCTGCGATTATCTTTGCTATGTTGTTCTCTCTTCTGCCAGCCGTTAACTGTCAGGCGCAAGAGCGTATCCAGAAAGTAGTGGATCAGATATGCAAAAACAACGACGATGGTATTATATATGTCGAGAAACGTAATGCGCACACCAAAAAAGTATGGAGTCGCAAGCTTGTCATTCAGTGGAATTCAGGCAAGGAATACGATCAATTGCTTGATGCTATAAAGAAAGAGAAACCCAACAGCGTCAGTTATGAGACTGTCAACAACCGGATAATAAAAATATGTTTTGACCATAACGGCAAGAGTGCGCGATATACACTTATACGCGATACAGCAAGCGGTCAGTGGATGCTCGAATGCCGGACCTACGATGAAGCCAACCGTCCGGATGACGAATCAAGCAATATTTATTTTGAAACCTTTCCGGAATTAGAGCTTCCGGATGCTGTTATGCCGGAGTCTGTTTATATTTATTTATAAACAACCTTATCGCTGTTTCTCGGTCTATCTGAATCCGGGCGTTCATTCACATTGCTTTTCTGTGCCGGCAAGTGAAGATTGTTCATCTCGATTGGTGAAAGTTTTACGGCGCCCGACGGGATGTATGGTTTAATGATTCTCATTGCTGATAGGAATTGTTAAATTTCAAAAGAATATTTTCAAATTTATCAACAGCCAACAATGCAATAGGGTAGAAAGCCAAAAGCATTATGGCTGACCAAGTGAACGGAAGTGGGTTTACAAGCATACCTCCGAAGAGAAATACAAAAAATTCAAGCCATAGGAGTGTCTGTACGGTTACACACAACGTACACCATGTTTTTGCAACAAATTTCTGATAAGAAATGCTCCATATGGTAAAAGGCAGACAACAGACACCGATCCACGGCAACCATGACCACGTGTTAGGAGCTATCATAAGAGCCACAAGGCTTACAGTAAAATAAGAAAGTCCTACTGCACTCCATCCGAAAACTCCAAAGAATGTGGATGCGTTACGCTCGAGTATCTTGTCGCAGCCATGTTCTTGAAGAACTCCGCAAACCGCATCTGCCGCCTCACTTGTCACATGAAGCGATTTAAGCACCAATAGATAAGATATATATATACCTGCGAGGTCAAGCACTGTAAGAGCAATCGTTG
>CAZAZA010000065.1:0-16861 GCA_964489495.1 uncultured Bacteroides sp. | reverse complement strand
ACTGCTGTAAACGGTTTTGCAGACCGGTGCCTAACCACTCGGCCAAGGAACCATACCGTGGTGATTTGCGCTGCAAAGTTACACCCTTTTTGCTTACTATGCAAATTTTCCCCCAAAAAAGTTTCAAAAATTTGTGGGAGACTACGCATTGCGCATTATGCATTACGCATTACGCATTGTATCAGCAGCGGATGTGGACTGTGACTTTGACAAGGGCCATCGAGCGGACGGTGGAGAGGTGTATGTCTTTGGAGGGGTGATCGGGGTTGGCACTTACAAGTTTTACGTATTCGCGACCAAGCTCGCTGGGTTGCAGGTATTTGACGGTGACGTAGCTGTCGCCCTCGACATCGAGCGAGAGCAGGTACATTTCGCCGTAGAAGATGCTGTCGTAGCTCACGGGCAGGCTGCGGTAGCCGATGAGGTCGCCGGAGTGGAGCGTGGGGTACATGGAGTCGCCGCGTACATAGGTGGCCCCGTCGATGCGAGGTATACCGGTTACGTGGAGCATTCCCACGACATCGTTGAGGCCGTCTCCGGTCATGAGGGTGTTGAGGTTGGCGGATGCCTCGACCGAGTAGATTGGCACCATGACCATGTCGTCGGGGCGTGTCACCGGGTCGTCGCGGCCTATGAGCCTGACGCTGCCGGGCGCGGCAACGACATCGGCTGTGCCGTGGCGTGCGGGGCCTTCGCCCGACAGGAGCCAGTCGGCCGACAGTCCGTCGACAGCCCGGAGCACGTGGAGTACGGTGTCGAGCGTGAGCGCGGCATCTTCGTTGATCTGGCGTTGGAGCTTGCGCTGGAGGGCTGCGTTGCCCCCTGCCAGGCGGTTGACGCTTATCCCTGACTCGGCGAGAGTCTGCCGGATTCGCTGTCGCACATGTTGTATATCGGTCGTCTCAGTCATATTCGTCTAAAAATATTTCAAAATTTGTTTGGATGTTAGATTTATTCGTCTTAACTTTGCGGCGTTGTTAGACGAATTAGTAAGACTATCTCGTCTTGCAATGCAAATTTACGACTAATATTTAGACTATGCAAATATGATTAAGACATTTGTTGAAAAAATTATCGGACATCGCTATTATGCTGTGGCGATAGTGACTAACGGAACATCCCGGGTGCAGCTTGCGTCGGCCATACACCGGTCGCGGGCCGAGGCCGAAGCCCATGCCGCCGAAATAGATGCGGGCCGCACTTTCTCGGTCATCTCAGTGGTAACATTCAGAAGCAGGAGGGAATTATGAGCGGAACTACGGGGAATATGCGGCGCAGGCCGAGCGAACTGATCGGCCCGCGTGACCGCGAGCTGCGTGCGCGGGTGTCGCACATACTCGCCGACGACCGCCAATGCGACTTGCCCGGGGCATGGGAGCGTGCGGTGAGGCAGCCGGCCTCGCGCTGGTGGATCTCTGAGGAACGTGCGGCCCAGGCCGTCGGTGACTGGATGCACAGGCCGGACCCGCCCGACGGCAGTCGACGGCTTACCTCACGCGAGCGTATGTATGCCGACTTGGCCGCGCTCTATGCCTCGCGACTTGCCGACGAACCGGAACTGTCGTGCCAGCAGTTTGTGCGCGACACGCTGGAAACCCCTGCTCCCGAGTATTATATCACCGCATCCGCAGCCCGTCGGTCGGCGGCACGCACGTGCGGAAACAGTGTCTTTAAAACATCACATACCCATGAAAAGACAAATGCCATGCGGCGACCGCGTCACCACCGCTGAGAAAGAGGTGACTCTGCCCGACGCGCCGCCGTCGAGCCTGCGCGAGATGCTTGCCGAAAACAAGCGGCGGCTGCGGTCGAAGGGGCGTGACCCGATCAGCGGACTGCGCATGCCGGGCCGGCGCTCGGTGGTGCGCGTGGAGGGGCTGAATCCTGTGGAGCAGCAGATACCCCGCGAAATGGTCTCGGAGGCCTTAGTGAGGCAGTTGGCCAAGGCCGGCAGCATCGACACCTATCTCACTGAATTAGGCGTAGAACTGTGTGACACCGAGCGCGGACGCATCGTCGGGCAGTGGGAGAGGCTACGGTCGCGTTACGATTTCTATTTCTGGGCGGCACGGTATGCCCGCGTCAAGAACAAGGAGGGAGACATATGCCCGTTCAGACTCTATGAACCGCAGATCAAGCTGGTAAGCCTGTTTGAGCGGCAACGCTTGGCGGGACGGCCTATCCGGGTGGTGCTTCTCAAAGCACGCCAGTGGGGCGGGTCGACAGCCACACAGATATATATGGCGTGGATACAGCTGGTGCTGATGACGGGATGGAACTCGCTCATCGTGGGCCACGAGGGGGCTTCGACCGCCGAAGTGAACAGTATGTTTGAGCTGCTGCTGGAGTATTATCCGGCTGAAATGCTCCGTCGTCAGGACGAAGCACCATGTCCGCAGGCGGCCAAGAGCGTCGGCGTGCGCGGGTCGGCCAACATAAGGCGCATACCTTCGCGCCAATGTAAAATCAAGTTGGGGTCGGCCGTGCGACCGGAGTCGGTACGCGGCGGCGACAGCTCGATGGTGCACTGTACCGAAGTTGCCTTCTGGCGCACAACTCCGAGAGCAACACCGGTGCAGATGATGAAGGCGGCGACTTCGGGTGTACTGTACAAGCCAATGACGCTGATCGTGTATGAGTCGTCGGCCAACGGTATGGGCAACTTCTTTCACGAGGAGTATACGGCGGCACGTGCCGGACGGTCGCAGTTCGAATCGCTTTTTGTAGCGTGGTATGAGATAGAGAAATACCGTCTGGCATTCACGTCAGCCAATGCTCCGGCTGTCGAAGGGGCCGGGCTGCCGAGGTTTGCCACGGCCGAGGGGCTTGCGCGGTGGCTGCTGCTCAACCGCTATTGCGGCGAGCCGATGTCGGTGCGTACGGCTTCGGGCCGCTATCTGTGGCGGCTCTGGGAGTCGGGCGCACCCCTGGAGGCAATCAACTGGTATGTGGCTGAGCGGTCGAAGTACACCGACCAGGCCGACATGGCATCGGAATTTCCGACCGACGACACCGAGGCGTTCGCACACACGGGCGTGAGGGTGTTTGACGTTGAACGACTTGCCGAGATGCGCGAGCATGACTGCGTGGTAGTGCCGGAAGTCGGTGACATGACGGCTGATGCCCCTAAAGGGGTTGACGCGCTCGACACGTCGCGGTTCACGCCGTTTGCCGGCGGCCTGATGAAGGTGTGGCACAAGCCGGAACCGGCTTCCGCAGGCACGGAGCGGTATGTGGTCACGGTGGACATCGGCGGCCGTTCGGCCAAGGCCGACTGGTCGGTGATATATGTGCTCGACCGGGGCGTCCCGGGAGCTGAGAGGCTTGTCACGGCTGCTCAATGGCGCGGCCACATCGACCACGACCTGCTGGCGTGGAAGGCGGCGCAGATAGCGCGGTGGTACGGCGAGGCGCTGCTGGTGGTGGAGAGCAACACGCTGGAGACGCATGCCCGCGACCGCTGGGTGGACGGCGACCAGAGCCGGTATGTGCTCGATGAGCTTTATCAGTATTACCCCAACCTCTATAGGCGCGAGGGTGGTGCGCTTGGGTTTCATACCAATACGGCGACCAAGCCGCAGGTGATTTCGACGCTTGTGGAGAGTGTGCGCGACGGGGTGTACGTGGAGCGCGACAGCGAGTGCATCGACGAGTTCGGCGCTTATGAGCGTCGCCCGGACGGTTCGTTCGGGGCGATACCGGGCAAGCATGACGACATGCTTATGACTCGCGCCATCGGTCTGTATGTGGCTACGCGGCGTATGGATCCGCTGATTCCGCCGGATACGTTTGCGCCGATGATTGAGCCGGTGCAGTCGTGGCAGACGATGATAGAGTGTTGAAGGTGGTGTGACTTATGTGATTTATGTTTTTTAATATGAGAATTAATGTTTTGGTTGGCGGGGTGGCTGACAAGGATGGGGTGATGCGGAGGTTGCCGGTGCCGCGCACTGTGGCCACTCTCGGTCGTGGATGCAGGCTGCTGGCGGTGCATAGGCCGGTGGCGGCCAGTGATCTGGTTCTGTGGATTGTTGCTGAAGGGAAGCGGCTGTGCTGGATGCGGCCTCCGGACGATGAGAGTGACAGCATGTCGCTCAATGAGATATGCATGCTCGGGTCGGAACCCGGCGAATGCGCCCGGATGGGGGCGACGGTGATTGTGTCCACTGCCGGGGGCTTGCGCTATCTGCGCTGGACCGGCGCCGGGTATGCCGACCTCGGCGACAGTCTTCCGGCGGTCGATGTGGAGTTCAGGCTCGTGCGCGAGTCGATGACCGTAGTGCAGACGCGCATTGTGATTGACCTCGGCGACAGTATTACAGCCGCTGCCGTAGCCCGTGGTGTCTCCGGCGAACATCCACGGGTGCGGCTCGGCGCAAGCGAGCGGCATGCCGCTGCACTCGTGGCGATGGACGACGCAGTGAAGGCCGCGTTGCTGACGGCGGCACGCGAGCGTGTGACGGCACGAGGTCGTTTCTGGCAACCTTTCCTGGTGCGCACGGCCTTACGGCTTTTCGACGGTTCGGTCACGGCCCACACCCCGCCCGTGCTGATGTGGCCTTCGGCCGTGCCGCCACTCCTGGAGGTGAGCCAGGCTTCGGTCGATATGGAGGCTCTGACGCTGTCGGCCACCACTTCGTTCGACGGGCTGCGTTGCTGCCGACTTGAAATGCGCCTTATCGGGGCCGACGTGGCGCAGATTGAGTTGTGGAGCGACTACCTGGAGTGTCTCGAAGTGGCTGTTACAGAGCCGGTGTATACGTTCGACCAGCAGTCGCCGGTCAGAGGCATCGATTCGGCGGCATCGGTCTGCGGAGTTGGCGTGTCGGGGCAGCGGCCGGTAGGCGGAGCGTCGGATGCGGACAGCGGCGGCGAAGAGGCGGTGTTTCTCGGTCACTGGGCAGATGCCGACGGGCTGTCGCTTGAGCGGCATGCGTCGGTCGGGGAGTTGCGCGGCCGCGATGTGTGGATTTTTAAGGCCCGGCCGGAGAGCGAGTTTGCCGAGGAGCTTGTTGGTAAATCGGTGTTCAGGGTGTTTTCTTCGGTTGATGTCGATAGCCTTAAGCGGCTGGCAAGATCGGGCGACTGGACTGAGGTGAAATGCGAAAATGGCGTTGGCGATTTGCTGTCGGTACTGCCAGTGCTGCCGGACGGGCTGAGGGGACGTGACCGCTGGGACGCTCAGACGCTCGCCGTGTACAACGGCCGCCTGATGGTGGCTCCGCGACGCAGGTTGCTTCCTGTTCCGTGCCCGCTGCGTTCGATGGCCTGCCGCGTCGACGGGACGGGTGAGGGAAGTGCCGTCGGCGTGGAGGTGGCTTATCGTATCGCGGGAACGGCCTACCGGACGCGTCGCGAACCTGAGACGGTGTATTCGCTCGAAAGCAGCTTCCCACGGTGGCTGTTTGTGGCTGATCCTGAAGCGGTGGAGGTGGCCTTTGTATCGGGTACATCGGTAGTGCGCCGGGTGGCGTTGCGCCGGCATGCCGGACTGAACGGGGCATATTGGTACGGCGGACGCGGTGCGCAAGCGTCTGCAGACAAGCAGACAGCCTCCACTGTAGCCGAAAGCGGCGTAGTGCCGTGCGCCGGACTGGTTCTTACGTCGCAGTTGCGATGCCCGATGGTTTTCGGACCGGGATCGTCGATAACGGTGGAAGGAAGCCGTGTCATGGCGTTGCGTGCCGCCTTGCGGCCTATGTCGCAGGGGCAGTTCGGCGATTATCCCCTGTATGCGTTTACCGACCGGGGCGTATGCGCCCTGCAGCCTGACCCGTCGGGATCCGGGGCATGGGAGTCGCAGCGGCTCGTGACTCCGCGAGGACTTGTTGCTCCGGGTGTTCTCACGGCGATGGAGGACGGCGTTGCCTATCTGTCGGAGGCGGGTGTGATGCTTCTTGGCGGGGCGAGTGTCAGGTGTCTCGACTCGACGTATGAGCGCAGTCGGGCCGGCCGGGTCGAACCGCTGACGCTGCCGGGTATACGTCGGGTGGCCGCATGGGCCGGACTGGAGTATGCTCTCGAAGAAGACGCTCTCGGAGCGGAGGCGTGGATCGCGCCCGGTTGTCTGGCATATGACCCGCGCTACAGGCTGCTTTTGCATTTCAGGCCGGGTGGCTCGATGTATGCCCGTGTGTACGGAGTGGAACAAGGAACGTGGGGATTGCTCGGCCAGACAACGACATGGCACGGCGTTACGGTCGACGGAGAAGGCTCGTCGCAACCGCTGTTGTCGGATGCTGCGACCGGCCGTGTCATGGTGCTTGGCGACGGGCCCGACGACACTCCGATGCTTGCTGTCGGAGAACCGGTGAGCCGCGAACGGCCTATGAGGCACGGGGCTGTGGAACTGTCTGGCGGAAGGCCTGGCGGACCGGAGTCGCTGACGGTTTACGGCAGCAACGACTTGGTGAACTGGCATCCGACCGCTTCGGTGACCGGGTCGCGGCTACAGCAGCAGGCAACCGGGACGCCTTTCAGGCATCATATAGTTGTGGCAGTGTCGCGTCGCAGCACTGCCACGACTATATGATGCAATGCGTAATGCCCAAATGCGTAATGCATAATGAGCCATCCGGATTCTTCTGATTAATTTCTAACTCATTGCGGCCCATTACGCATTATGCATTGCGCATTGCGCTTTGTGCAATCAGACCGGCTCTTCGTTGGCGGCGAGGCGCTGGCGCACAACCTCATAGATGGCGATGCCGGCGGCTACCGACACGTTGAGCGACCCTATGTGGCCGAGCATGGGGATGGCCACACGGCAGTCGCATTCGGCCAGCACGTCCTCGGAGATGCCGGTGTCTTCGGCACCCATCACCAGGGCAACCGGGCCGGTGTAGTCGGCTTGGGTGTAGTTGGAAGCCGATTTTTCGGTGACGGCGACCACGGTGTAGCCGCACTCTTTGAGAAACCGCACGGATCCGAGGATGGTGCGCTCGCGGCATACGGGCACGCGGGCCAGGGCGCCGGCCGAAGTCTTCATAGCGTCAGGGCCGGCCGAGACGCTTCCGCGTTCGGGTATGACCACGGCATCGACCCCGGCGCATTCGCACGTGCGGACGATGGCTCCGAAATTGCGCACGTCGGTGAGTCCGTCGAGGAGAACGACAAACGGTACGCGTCCTTCCTCGTAGATGGCGGCGACCGTGTGGTCGAGCCGGTGGTAAGTGACGGCGGCCGCGAAGGCTATGACACCCTGGTGGTTACGTCGCGTGACGCGGTCGAGCTTTTCGGCCGGGACGCGCTGCACAACAATGCGCCGGCCTTTGAGCAGCTCGAACAGCTGCGGCACAAGGTCGCCCTGAAGGTCGCGGCGGATATAGATTTTGTCAATCTGCTTGTCGGCCTGAAGGGCCTCGATGACGGCGCGTATGCCGAAGATATAGTCGGATTTTTCCATTGTGGTCAGGGTGTCTGTTTGAGTAACTGGCGGGCTGCCGAGCGGGCTGTCCGGCTCTCGGAGTCGCCCGAGAGCATGAGCGCGATTTCGCCCACGCGCTCGTCGGCGGTCAGCCGGCGTATGTGGGTGTGGGTGGCCGTGTCGTCGTCGGCCTTATATACTTTGAAATGGGTGCGTCCCTTGGCGGCCACGGCCGGGAGGTGGGTGATGGCTATCACCTGCAGCCGCCGGCCTATCTGCTGCATCATGTCGCCCATACGGGTAGCCACGTCGCCAGACACGCCGGTGTCGATTTCGTCGAATATGATGGTCGGAAGCTGCATGTGCTCGGCCACAATTCCCTTGACTGTCAGCATCAGACGCGAGATCTCGCCTCCCGACGCGGTCTGTCCCACAGGCATCAGCGGCTGCTGCTTGTTGAAGGCAAAGAGGAAGTCGACGCGGTCGGCGCCGGTGGCCGACATGTCGGCGGGGCTGACGCGTATCTCGCAGCGGAGGTTTGACATGCCGAGGGGCATCGCCCGCTCTGCGAGCATCTGCCCGAACCGTTCGGCGGCCTCGGAGCGCGCGGCGGTCAGTTCGCGTGCAGTCTCGCGTGCCAAGGCTTTGGCGCGTCGGGCTTCGCGTTCGAGCTGGGCGAGGGTCGACTCGCTGTCGTCGAGAGCGTCGAGCTGGCGGCGCAGGTCGTCGCGCATCGCGATAAGCTGGTCGAGCGACTCAAAACGGTGGCGGTGGAGCAGCGACTCGATGGCCATTATACGGCTCTCGGTGGCTTCGAGCATCGCCGGGTCGGCACTGAGACGGGAGTCAATCTGCTGGAGAGTGCGCGACACATCTTTAATATCGACGGCTGCCGCGTCGAGGCGTCCCTGTATGTCGTCGTCAGCGTTAAGCAGGGGGGCGAAATCGTCGACCGAGGCCGAGGCTTCCGACAGCATGTCGGCGACATTGTGCGAGCCTCCGGTAAGCAGGTCGATAACGTCGGTGACCGACTGTTTCAGCTGGTTGGCGTTAGCCATCACCTCGCGGTCGCGCTCCAGGTCGTCGAGCTCGCCCGGCTGAGGGTTCACCTCGTCAATCTGTTCGAGCTGATAGCGCGTGTAGTCTTCGTCGGCGCGGGTGCGTTCGATCTCGGCTCGTGCCGATTTGAGCCGCCGCAGGGCTTCGCGGAACGAGGCGAACCGGCGGCCATACTCGGCGAGACGTGCCGAATTTCCGGCCAGGGTGTCGATAATCTCAAGCTGGAACTCAGGCTGCGAGAGCAGCTGGTTCTGGTGCTGCGAGTGTATGTCGACAAGCCTCATGGCCACCCCTTCGAGCCGGTTGAGCGGCACAGGCGAATCGTTGACAAAGGCACGCGTGCGTCCGCCGGGCGAAATCTCGCGTCGGAGAATGCATCGCTCGTCGTCCCACTCTATGTCGTTTTCGGCGAAATATTGCCGCAACCCGGAGTATTCCTTGACAGAGAACACGGCCTCAATCACCGATTTTCGGTCGGCCACGCGCACCGCCTTGAGGTCGGCGCGTGCGCCGAGCAGGAGCGAGAGTGCGCCGAGCATAATCGACTTGCCGGCACCGGTCTCGCCGGTGATGATGTTGAGTCCCGGGCCAAACTCAATGTCGATGGAGTCGATGAGGGCGTAGTTGGAAATATGCAGGCTGTCGATCATTTTATTTCGTCAGGTTTTTTGATTTTGGCGAGGCGGGAGTTTTCGGTGGGGTAGATGGGCTGAAGCAGCTGGAACACCTTGTCGCGCTCCTCCTGCGGTGCTTTGCTGTAGAGGTTGACCAGCTCGTCGAGTTTGGCATCCTTGAAGAGCGAAAGTCCTACCGACATGGGGGCGTTGTCGTAGACCTTTTTCAGGTTTTCGAGGATGGCTGCTGTGATGCGCTGGCGTCCCTTGTCGGGCGTGAGCGACATCTCATCGAGCCCGAGGCGGTGGTAGGTGTAGTTGAGGTCGCGTATCATGGCCGTGTTGAGGTCGGTGAACGCCGAGAGCACGGCGGCGCGGTTCTTTGTGTCCTCAAAAGCCTTCCACCCCGTCTCGCTGCCCGACTGTGCGAGCTGAACGATGGTTTCGAGGCGGTCGAAGAATGCCTGGCCTCCGCGAGGCGAGAAACTGTCGAAGTCGACGGCCAGTATCAGGTAGGCGTAGAAGTTGAGAATCGCCGTGAGGTTGCTCTCCATGGTGTTTTCTGAGAAAACAAGCGGCTCGTTGAGCGCATAGGCGAAGTCGATCTTCGTGTCCTTGAAATTGATGAGCGTCGTGGTGTAGCTGGAGTTGTAGACAGGGCGCGTCGACTGTACCTGCAGGTCGCCGTGCATCACCCCGTCGGTGTATTCCTTGATGGTGAAGAAAAGCTGGCACTCGATTTTCTCGTTGGCCATGAGCTGGGCCTGGGAGAATTTGGTGGTGTTCATGTAGTCGTTGATTGCCTCCTGAAGGGTCTCGAACACCTCCTTGCTCGAACCTTCGACCTGGTCGGAGTTGACCTCGACGCGGCAGTTCAGCTCCTGGGCAGAGGCAGCGGCCCAGAGCATGACAGCCCCGAGCGCGGCCATGAGCCGGCGGATGAGGGAAGATATGTGTGTATGGCTGATGGTCATTGAAGTGTAGAAACAACGTCGATTATGTCACAGGCCACTTCGGTTTTGGGCCGCGTTGTGTAATTATAACGTGTTCCGTCAGCTTTTATTATGGTCACGCAGTTGGTGTCGGTGCCGAACCCCGACCCCGGAACGGCGAGCGAATTGATCACGATCATGTCGAGATTCTTGCGGGCGATCTTGTCGGTGCCGTGCTCGATGGCATTGTCGGTTTCAAGGGCAAATCCCACGAGTATCTGTCCCGGGCGCTTCATTGAGCCGAGCGTGGCAGCTATGTCAGGGTTGCGGCGCAGGGCTATGGAGTCGATGCCGTCGGTCTCGCGTTTGATTTTGTGGTCGCGTGGAGAGGCCGGGGCGTAGTCGGCCACGGCTGCGCACATGATGGCTATGTCAGCCGAAGGGAAATCGTCGAGACACGCCGCGAGCATCTGGTCGGCCGATTCCACGTTGACGACGGTGACGGCCGGGTTGGAGGTGCGCACTTCGACAGGTCCGCTGACGAGCGTCACGCTTGCCCCGCGCCTTGCGGCTTCCTCGGCGATGGCGTAACCCATCTTGCCGGTGGAGAAATTGCTGATGTAGCGCACAGGGTCGATGCGTTCGCGGGTCGGCCCGGCAGTGATGAGCACATGCTTTCCCTCAAGGTCGCGCGGCCGGGCAAACCAGGCTTCGAGCACCTCGACGATATGGGCCGGTTCGGCCATGCGTCCTTTGCCGCTGAGGTGGCTTGCCAATTCGCCCTCCTCGGCTTCGATGATGATGTTGCCGAACGACTGCAGCCGTTCGAGGTTAGACACCGTGGTCGGATGGCGCATCATGTCGAAATCCATCGCCGGAGCCACGAACACCTGCGACCGGGCCGACAGGTAGGTGGTCACGAGCATGTTGTCGGCAACTCCGGTGGCCATCTTGGCAATGGTGCATGCCGTGGCAGGGGCTATGACCATGGCGTCGGCCCAGAGTCCGAGGTCGACATGGCTGTTCCACATTCCGGTGTTGGCGGTGAAAAACTCGCTGATCACGGGGTGGCCCGAGAGGGTGGAAAGGGTGAGCGGGGTGATGAATTCCTTTGCCGAAGGGGTCATGACAGGCTGTACCTCGGCACCGGCCTTCACGAGAAGGCGTATGAGCATGGCGGTCTTGTAGGCGGCGATACCGCCGGTCACGCCGACGATGATGTGTTTGCCTTTGAGAGCTGTTGACATGGCGGGGCTGTTATTTCATGCGCAGTTTGATACGGGTAAAGCAGTCCTTGGTGTTCTGCGGAAAGTCGCCCTGCATTATCCATCCGTAGTAGCCGGGGTCGGTGCGCAGCACGTCCTCGGCAAGGCGTCCCTTGTGTTTGCCGAAATTGACTGTCTCCTTGCCCTCTTCATTATAGACCAGGCGTCCGATAAGGTCGACGTTGCGGTTCTGGCGCGAGTATTCAGCAAGCTGTCCTATGTCGTTGGGCAGATCGTCGTACCGGTCGAGCTGGGCCTTCAGCACCTCGTATGTGGCACGGGTGTCGGCCTTGGCCGAGTGGGCGTCGTCGAGCTCCTTGCCGCAGTAGAAGCGGTAGGCGGCCACCAGCGTGCGCTGCTCCTTTTTGTGGAAAATTGTCTGGACGTCGACAAAGCGTGCGCGGGAGAAGTCGAAATGCACGCCCACGCGCTGAAATTCCTGGTCGAGCATCGGGATGTCGAACCGGTTGGAGTTGAATCCGGCGATGTCGCATCCGGTTAGGTAGTCGGCGAGGCGCTGGGCTATCTGCTTGAAAGTGCGGCATCCGGCCACATCAGCGTCGGTGATGTGGTGTATGGCGGTCGATTCGGGCGGTATGGGCATCTCGGGATTGACTCTGAGCGTCCATTCGTCCTCTTTGCCGTTCGGACTGATTTTTATACTTGAAATCTCGACTATGCGGTCGCTGGTTATGTTTGTGCCCGTGGTCTCCAGGTCGAAGAACACGATCGGCTTTGTGAGTTTCAGATCCATTGTCAAAGCGGCCTGGTTAGATATGCATTGGCATAAGCAGGATGAGGAGGTCGGTGCCGGGTACATTTTCCGACGGCACAAACACGGCGGTGCGGCTCTGGTCGGCCAGATGCACCTCAATGTCGTCGGTGGGGAGCGTCTGGAGTATCTCGATGAGGAACGGCCCGCTGAAGGCGATGGTCATGTCGCCGCCGTCGAATGTGCAGGGCACCGATTCCTCGCCCGATGTGTTGTAGCTGCTGTCCTGCGCACGCATCACAATCTTGTCGGACGATATATTGAATGTGATCCGGCCGTTGTTGGCGTCGACAAACGCGTTGACACGGCGCACGGCGGTGAGGAACGCGGCCCGTTCGACGGTCATCGTGTACGGGTTCTTTGCCGGTATCACGCGGTTGTAGTCGGGGTAATTGCCCTTTATCAGGCGGCAGTCGAACGTATAGTCGTTGGTGGCGAACTGCACACTCTTGTTCGTAACCCTGACATGGAGGGGTTCTTCGCCTGCAAACACCGTGCGAATCACCGATGCGGGCTTGTAGGGGAGGATGAAAGAGCCCTCCGACTCGGGGGTGATGATCGTGTTGGTGTAGCGCACGAGCTTGCGGGTGTCGGTGGCCACGAAGATAATGCGGTCAGGCTTGATGTCCCACAGGATGCCGGTCATCTGCGGACGCATGTCGTCGGAGCTGACAGCGAAGAGAGTGCGGTCGATTCCGGCGATGACTTCCTTGATAGGTGCGGTGAACTTGATGCATTCCTCGTTCTCGTCGTAGATGTCGACAACGGGGTATTCGCTGCCGGGGATGGCCACGGTGTTGTAGAAACCGTTGGCATATTTCACCGTCACTTCGAGCGAAGTGTCGTCGATTTCAAACGTAATACCCTGGTCAGGCATTTCCTTGAGCATTTCCACCATGCGTCGGGCGTCGATACAGAACGAACCTTCGCCCTCCACCTCGGTGACGAGGATTCGTCCGATGAGGGTGTTCTCGGTGTCGGAGGCTTTGATTTCGAGCATCCCGTCGCTGAGGTCAAAGTAGAAGTTGTTGAGGGCAGTGATGGCGTTTTTTGAGTTAATCACCTTGCTGACTGACGATACAAAGCTGTACAAGGCTTTGCTGGGTACGTTGAATTTCATATAGCTGGAGTGTTTGATCTCTTCTGTTTGTTATGACCTGCAAATTTACTAAAAAATTCGCTGAATTCGAGCTTCAGTTGCTCAGTATGTTCTTGGGGTAGAAATCCCATCCCCGGAATTCCGGTCCCATCGAGCGCACTACGGCGTGCCAGCAGGAGTCTTCGTGGTGTGTCAGCAGCAATTCGGGGCTGATGGGGTCGGCCACGGCCCAGACATGCTGTCCAAGCTCCTCGTCGAGCTGGCCTGTGTCCCACCCGCTGTAGCCGAGGAAAAACCGCAGGACTCCTTCGACGGGATATCCCGAGTTGACATAAGCCAGCATCGAGTCAAAGTCGCCGCCTATCCACAGGCCGTCGCCTATCGGCCTGCCTTCGGGGATGAGGTCGCCGAGTGTGTGGACAAAATACAGCCTGTCGCACGACATGGGGCCTCCGCAGTAGACGCGCACCGGTTCGGGGGCCTTGACTGCCGAAAGAAGCTGCTGGAGGGTGTAACCGGTGGGGTGGTTGAGCACGATGCCCATGGCCTTGCCTCCTATGGCATAGTCGACAAGCACTACAACAGAATGGTTGAAATAAGAGTCCCGCAGGAAAGGTTCCGCTACAAGCAGCGAACCCGGACGGGCCATGCGCGCCGTCATGTCGATGCGGAAAAGGAGAGCGTCAAAGTCTAACATAAGTCGTAGTTTACGGTTTGTGGAGATAAAGTTAGCATGTTTTGCATTAACCTGCAAATTACGGCTGTTAAAAAATCAATCTTCAATACCAGGTGACTCCGTTGCTGCGTGATGAACGCTTGTCATACTTGAGGTCGGAGAGCAGCGACGAGTTGACAGATATGTGGAAGTTGTAGCTCTTGTACGGGCCGATGGGCACAAAGCTCGCACGCATCGAGAAGCAGTGCATGTTGCGCGTTATGTTGCAGTTCATGTAGGCAAGCTTGTGGGTGTCGAAGTTATAGCTGGCCGAGAAACTGAAATTCCAGTTCTGCGTGGGGCGTATGTTGCCGGAGAAGCTGAGGTTCTGCGTGATTTTGCCGTCATATTCCATCTTCTCCTTGTTGAATTTGCCGTAGCTGTAGTTGATGGAGTAGTTCACCGACAGGTTCCAGGGCACTTCCCAGTGTGCGTAGCCGTCCGGGTCGAGTTCGAGCTGGTCGCCGTGGTTGTCGCGGTTCCGGCGCACGTCGGCCGGGTTTCCGGGACTTGGTTCATCGTCGTCATCCGGTCCGTTGCCGCGTTCACCTGCACCCTTCTTATTGTTGTTTTTCTTATTGCGTTTGAAAGTGTTGTTGTTGAAGTTGTAGCTGAACGAAGTGCCGGTGCTCGAGAGTCGTCCGATGCCTTTGCCCACAGTCCATCGAGGCTTGTTGACGCGCACGGGGTTGCCGGCCGAGTTGAGTTCGTAGGTGTACACGTCCCATACAGCCGACAGGTTGAGGTTGAAGTTCTTGACCAGACGCAGCATCAGCGAGGTGTTGATGTTGCTCCAGTTGAGCGAGTCGGCCGCGAAATTGTAGCTCTGCGACACGGTGAAATTTTCGATCAGCGACACTTTTTTCTCGCCGATCGAGTCGTTGTCGGTGCGCACCTTCATCTCCACGTTGTTGGCCAGCGAATAGCTGAGTGTCCCTGACCGTCCCTGCCCCGGCACGCCGAAAAGGCTGTTGGGGAACATCGAGTATTTGCGCTGCTGCATCACTCCGTTGGCGTCGGGGTATTCGTATGTGCCGTAATAGCCGAAGAAGCTCGACGAGAAGTCGGGAGCCCCGGAGAACGAAATCGTGGGGGTCAGCACGTGGCGTATCATCGACACTTTCTTGCCGAGGAAGCCGAGCGGCTGGAAAAATCCGTAGATTTTGGTCGACAGCGACACCGAGGCGTTGAAATCCCACACGTTGTAGAAGCTGTACGAGGTGTCGCACACTTCGGCTGCGGCGGCGGGGTCCCACTGGCGGCGTACCTTGGTGGTGTACATGCGGTCGGTGAGGCTGATTGACGGCGTGAGGTTCAGGTAGCTGAATATGTTGAACGTGGCCGAGATAGGCACCGAATGGCGCATGCCGTTTCGCCAGTCTTTGATGAGGCTTTTCTTGAAGAATACATCCTGCTTGGCAGTCAGCGAGTTGTTGAACTGGCCGGAGTAGGACATCTTTATCTTCTCATACCAGCGTTCCTTGCCAACGGCGTGCTTGCGCTTGAAGGGGTTGATCTGCGACATAGACACGGATATGTTGGGGAACGACACCGCCAGAGTGGAGTCCTGGGTGCGTTGCGATATGTTGGCGTTGGTCGAGAACGACCATTTCGATCCCGGCGGCCTGAAAGTCATGTTGATGGTCGACGACTTGGTGTTCTCGGTAAAGGAGTTGCTGTAGTAGCTGTTGAGGTCGTTGCGCGAATAGCCGCTGGTGGTGAAGTTGACGCTCGCTGAGAATGTGAAATTGGGGTTGGCCTTGGCATCCTGGCTGTGGGTCCACAGTACCTGGAAGTTGGTGGCTTTCGAGTAGTCGGGTGCGCCTTTGTCGCCGGTTATGGTCTTGAGGTAGTTGATGTTGAAGTTACCGGAGAATTTGTATCGCTTGACGTAGGCCGACTGAGCCTGCAGCCCCCAGGACCCTTTGGTGTAAATCTCGCCGGTGAGAGCCAGGTCGATGTTGTCGCTGATGGCGAAATAGTATCCTCCGTTCGACAGGTAGAAACCACGGTTGTAGTCGTCGCCGAATGTCGGGAATATGATGCCCGAGCTGTATTCCTTTGAAAAGGGGAAGTAGCCGAACGGCACGGCCAACGGCAGCGGCAGGCCGGCCAGCACCATATAGGCCGGACCGGTGACCACGTCTTTCTTGGGTCTTACCTTGCCTTTGGTGAGCTGCATGTAGAAGTGCGGGTCGTCATGGTTGTCGCAGGTGGTGTAACGGCCGTTCTGAATGTAAAAAGTGTTTTCGCCCACTTTTTTCGACTGGCCTCCGGTGAGGTAGCCCTCGCCCTGTTCGGTGATCACGTCGGTGATGTAGCCCTTTTCGGTCTTGAAGTTGTAGTTCATCGTCTTGGCCTCGTATGTGGTGCCTTTGTCGTTGAACACAGGCTGTCCGACCACCTCACCTGTGGAGTCGGGACGGCCGAGGGCATAGACGTTATTGTTCTGCAGGTCGATTTCTATCTGGTCGGCCGTGATCTGTATGTTGTCATACTTCACGTCGCCCTGACCGTACATGTAGGCTTTGTTCTGGCCTATTATCACCATCGAGTCGGTTGCCTCGCCGTGCACGGTGTTGTTGATGTCGACTTTCGACCTTACAATCCGGCTCTTGACGGCCGAGCTGTCGGCCTGCGGCCGGTTGAGCCTCTCGCGACGTCGCTGCGATGCGGTAAGCTCGACAGGTATGGAGTCGGATATGGCTGAATACACCGAATCGGATTCCGGCATTACCGCCGCTATCGAGTCGGCTGTGTCGGAATCGGTGTCGGAAGACTGCGCGGCGACGGGGTCAACGGCGTTGACAGTGAAAGCGCAGACAACAGCCAGTAGCACTATATATAGATGAGCGTACCTCAAGATGGCGGTTCCTTGACGTGATTTTGGGTGCAAAGATACGACACATCTCCTTAACTACACCATTTTTTCAACGCTTTTTAACGCTTGATGTCCATAGCGGCCACACAACCACACAAAATACATTGTAGGGTTGCGGCATGCCGCAATGCGGTTCAAATAAAAGGGGTGGTGACTCA
>CAZAZA010000064.1:704-16952 GCA_964489495.1 uncultured Bacteroides sp. | reverse complement strand
ACCGTCAGTCGGAATCGAGTTGAGAAGATCTAACTTTCCTTCATTGACAAGTTTAAGTATTAGTTCCCCAAAAAGGGTATTCTGCCAAGCAAACCATTCACGGGTAAAATCATGGGCATTATTGACATTGAATGACTCATGCATGAATCCCGTATTGGCATCAGTACGCAACAGCATTGCAATACAATCGCGGATTTCATTGTCATCGGTCGATGTGAAGGCTTTCATCATTATACTCATTGGCCATGCCATCTGATAGCCAACGTGCGGACCACCGATTCCCTCACCGGAGGTTCCTCTAAAGAAATAAGGGTTGCTTTCGCTCCACACAAACCGGCGAGTATTCTGATATATTGGATTATTGACATCCATTTCGTCAAGATATGGCATAGCAAGAAGACTCGGAACATTTGCATCATCCATTAGGAGATGATTACCGAAGCCGTCGACTTCGAACGCATATATCTGTCCAAATTCAGGGTGATTATAGACGGCATATTTATTTAGAGCAGTTTCGACCTCATTCGCTAGGTCATTGCAGCGGTTGGCGAAATCTGTATTGTTATTAACTGAGGACAAAATTTCGGCAGCCTTTCGAAGTGATGCTACAGCGAAGAAGTTTGACGGAACGAGGAACTGCAATGTAGTTGCATCGTCTGAAGGTCTGAAACTTGATGCTATCAGTCCGCAAGCTTTCACCGGAGCGCCCTTACCGTCATTATTCAGGGTGTCGAGGGCTCGTTCGGTGCGTCTTTTGAATGTATAAGATCCGTGGCTGTCTTTGCGCTGCTGTTCGACAAATGTATCATATATGCGGGTCATAGCCAACAACCATTCTTCATCGAATATACTCGTGTCACCGGTCACTTTCCAATATTCGTAGGCGAGCCTCAAAGGATAACAGAGCGAGTCGATTTCCCATTTGCGTTCATGGACCTCTGGAATCATGTCAGTCATGTCGCTCATCCATTCTCCTCCAGTCGGTCCGTCATTGAACGCGTTGGCATAAGGATCAAGTATTATGCATTTGAACTGGCGTCGGATAACACCTTCAATCATGTTTTTCAGCTCCTTGTCTTCATTGGCGAACTGAACGTATGGCCATACCTGTGCGCCGGAATCGCGAAGCCACATAGCGTGAATATCACCTGTGTAGACGAATGTATCATTTTTTCCATCCTCTCCAATTCTGTAATGTACTGTGGTATCAAGTGTGTTAGGAAAACAATTTTCAAACATCCATGCCAATTTTGGATTTTTAAGCATCCCTTTTACGCGCTTTATTTGCCGCTCTACCTCTTTGGAGCGGAAAAGACGTTGTTTTTTGTCCGGACGATTGGTCTTGTCGTAATCTGATTTAGTTATCCTCGTATTATCAGATAAGCAAACCGGAGAACCGGAAGCCACCGTTGGCATAGTCAAAGCAATTGAAGCCATGGCAGCGATTGATATAGCGAAAAGTTTCATTATTATTCTGAAATGTTATTTTGTTGATTCATATTCTGCTGCGATTGCCATCATCTCAGTCATAGCACCTTGTGTAAGCAACCACTTTTTCTCACATTTTTCTTCACCGCTCCAATCTTCGTTGAAAAGTCCTGTTGCAGGATCGCGCATAGTGGTCCATGCATTATTCAGGTTACGAATCAGGACATCCATATAGCGGCTGTTATGGTCAATGTCATAAAGTTCTTTGAACCCGCGTGTCATCACTGCTGTAAACCAGATGTTTCCTTTAGAAATCAGAGGGAAATTACCTTTTTCATCCTTAGCTTCTCCGCCTTGGAAGAAATGATTGAAGGCATTCTCTGCCGTACATTGAGCCTGCTTCAAATATTCCTGTTCCCCGGTAAGTTTATAGAGGAGTGAAGCCGCTTGTATCATTTGCCCGCTGTTATAGGCAAATTTTGCAGAATCAACTTTGCCATCCAGGCTTATTTTGTCAAAATACAGGCAGTCAGTAGTGTCTTGCAGCATCTCTCGTGTCCATTGATACAGATTTTTGCCTTTCTCTAAATATGAGCTGTCATTTGTAGCTTTAAATAATTTCAATGCAAAAACTGCTGCGGGAGCATTGGAACAGGTGTTCTTAGATTGTTTTTTTTGTTCACACCAATATATACCTCCATTGAGGAGTTCGTCAAAACCACTCTCAATGAATTGCCAGATCTTCTCTGCTCGATCAAGATAATTCTTACGATTAGAATGAAGGTAAAGATCAGAGAAATCAATTCCGAGCCAAATGTTGTCGTCATAAAATCGGTCACTTTGTGGTGCGGTGTTGATATAAGATGCGTATCCTTCCGGTGTTCTCACGGTGTCAAGATAATTGTCAAGACCCGGCAGTACCCGTGCTTCAAGAATTTCTAAGTCCGTCGAGTCGCCTGATGCGACATAAATGGCTTTAACAGCCGATAGTGTACCGGAAAAAGGCCAAAGATACGAGTAAGGGTTGCCTTGCGAGCCGTCATCTTCAGCAAGATAACTTGCTTTGAACTGATCGTCAAGTGGAAAGTTTTCTCTTAATAGATATTCATTTTCGATTCCGTAATGCGAATAAATTGAGTCGAGAGTTTCATGACTCATTTGCAAAAAATGAGAATCGATGTTATCTGTTTGGTGGTTTGTCGCGCATGAAACCATACACGACAAACCTAATAAGAAAACTATTCCAAAAATCGTCTTTTTCATGTTGATTTAATTGTAAATAGCTATATTATTCGATATTCAAACGAGTGCGTGCCTCCATAAGCGTACAGCCGCTTACCTGAGCACGAAGGGTAGTCGATCCTACAGGAGCAAGAGACCAGCTCGGACCATAAAGAATCTGACGATAGTCGGCTATGCCTTTGTTCCATGCTGTTTCTGAACTGTTTTTAAAGAATGTCACAAATTTTCTCCTGAAATTCTTATCGAGATCCGGCTCATTGGCCAAGTCAACAAAATAACGCATGAAGATACCTTTGAACAATGCGCCGTCACCGTCACCTTCGTCACGGATTACATTATTGCTCGCATCGATACATGAACCGTCGGATATACAGAAATTGGCAGCACGGCGTGCATCCTTCAAGTAGACTTCATTATCAGTGAATTTATAAAGATAATGGGCTGATGCCATGAATGTCCCTTGATTGTAGGATAGGGCAAGATTGTTTATTTCACCTGAATTGCCGTTGATGTTGTCGGCTACAGCTCCAGTTGCCGGATTGAAGAGAGTGTTACGCATCCACTCATAAATCTTTTTTGCCCATTCAAGATCTTCAGGCCTTTTTTCGATCTGATATAATCGGCACGCCAAAAGACACGCAGGACCATTTGAACAAGCGTTTTTACTCCAACGGTCATTTCGGTTCCAAGCGATACCGCCACCTGCAAATTCGTCATTCCAAGCGTCTTTTATATCATCCCATAACATCCTCGTTGTCATGATATATTTGTCAGACTCAGTGACTTCGTAAAGGCGAACCATAGTTAAGGCAATCCATTCCTCGTCATCATAGAATTCATTGAAGTAGCTGCCGTAGCTCTGACGTTTTATTCCTTCATACCACTGGTCCATCATCGGAAGGAGTTCTTTTTTGCCTGTACGTTTATAGGTGTCAATGACTACATCCATAGCATGAGCCTGCGGCCAATAATTGTTGCCGTCGCCGGTATCAACTTCACTCAAATCATTGAAATAACCCCGATCGGCATTCCAGAAATAGTCAATCAACGCTTGCGATGACTGGTCGGCTGCAACATTCCAGTCAATTGCCGCCGAATTATCATCATATTGGTAAACATCGTCTATGTTGTCGCATGACGAAAACATTGTGACGACTGCCAGTGTGATATATGATAAATATTTCATTGCATTAAAGTATTTGAAAATATAGTTGAGGAGAGAGGAGTTTTTTATTCGCTGATGGTGTGAGTATAAGTTCCGTGAAGAATCACGCGAATCGTAAGTTTCTTATCCATCTGTGAATGCTCAAACTTAAAGCTATCGTTCCATTGGTCATTATTGACCTGTTGTAGATGGAAATATTCTTCACCCATCTCAGATTCAGAGGGAGCTTTTTCACGGTTTCCACCAACAGCTCCGTACTGTACCTGCTTATCGTTGATGACGAGAATGAATTTATAGCGGTCATCTGTATTTTTTGCTGAATCATATGCGATACCTGAACCTTCCCATTCTCCTCCGCCAATGTACGCAAGGTCGAGAACGGCAGAGCCATGATCATGCCAGCAGTCCATAACACTGACTTTTGAAACTTCTTCTGCTTTAAATTCCGCTTTTGCAAAATCGAAAGTTAATTTGTATATGGCATCTTTTTCAACCGAGACATTTCCTTTGCCTGGTTTCAGTTCACCGTTTTCAACATGAAATTCGTTTCCATTGTCGTCAGAAAGATTGAATGATTTACCGCCTTCCAACTTTGTAAACAATTCAAACAGATTGTCATTAGATTTTTTACATTCGATGTTGCCGCCTTCGGTAGCATCTCCGGATATATACAAGGTCGAGGGAGTTGTCAGAACGGGATCAGGATTAGGAACATCACCAGAATGTTCAACGCTATGATATGGTTGTGCCGCGTCAAAATGCAGGCTGACTGAAATCGGCGCACCGTCAAATTCGTCATTTAGTTTCCATTTGTCATCCCATTGGCTGATGGCAGTTTCATAAGCAAAGAAATATGAGTCAGTAGGCGATGCCGATCCGGGAGCGTTATCGATATTGGAAGCCGCACCCCACATTACCTGGCTGCCATCTCCATAAGTCATAAGGAATTTGTAACGTTGGTCGCGACCCCAGCTTTCCTGTTTGAAGTTGACTGTACCTTCGCCGGTAAAAACGCCGTTACCGGCATAAGGAAGTTCAAAAAGTGTTCTGCCTTCAGGACTAAAATAGAACTCTACTTTATCTATTTTCTTCATCGTAACAGATGCTACCGAGAAATCCATAGTGATTTTATAGATACCATCTTCTTCCACAATGCATTCACCATCACCTTCTGCAATGCTGTTGCCATTGACATAGAACTTGAGACCGCCGTCTTTTTTATCGCTGACAATCTTCCAGCCTTTTCCTGCTTTTAGCTTTGTATAAATCTGGAATACGTCGGCTTCAGGTGAAAGGCATTCTATTGCTTTGGAAATATCAGCACCACCTTCAGTAGCTTCACCCGTGATGAACACCTGTGTCGGAATTTCGTTAAAACCAAGCAAACGAGTGATAGTCAGTTTCCTTGAGACCTTGACAGGAGCGGTGTTCATACCACGCGAAGGCATGACAGCCCATATAAGGTCACCGGTTTCGCCTCCGAGAAGCCCAGCCTTAGCTCCGATTGAATTAAGGGTCTTATGAGAAATTGTGGCATAATTGCGAACACCATTATTGTCGGAGAGTACTTTGTAAATTGGTTCGCTGAAGTCCCCGCCGGGAACATCAAAGACGACCTCGTAAAGTGGTGCGCCTCCATCTTCTGCCTTAGCGCTTTCCCATTCGAAGAAAAGTGATGCTGAAGCCGATGCCTGAAGCTCGACAGATTTTTCATCATTAGGCTCATAGAGGGCGTTGACAGGAGTTACGTGCGAATCTTTGTACTCCATGTCCTCGGTACAAGAGGTTACTGTAAACAGTGCGGCAACTGCAAGGAGTGCCTTGGATATTATAGATCTCATTTTTTGATTGTTTTTATCTGATTGGTATGATTATTAGTTGGAATATCCCGGATTGTTGGGTGCAAGGTTTTTGTTAAGGTTAATTTGATCCTGCGGTACTGCCCAAAGATAATCACGGTTTTCATCAAACTTGAAATTGTCAATCTCAATATTCGCCCCATTGAAATTAGCTCCAAGGCATTTACCATTAAGGTATTCCTTGCCGGCACGCCAACGCTTGATATCCCACCAGCGTAATCCTTCGAGAGCAAATTCTACTCTTCGTTCGTTTCGGATAATCTGACGCATTTCGTCCTTACTTGCTGTTGAGGGATAATCAAGCGCCTTTGCTGATGTGAATCCGGCACGGTGCCGAATTTCGCGAATGGTCTTGTTCCATACATCGGCACTCATATTTCCTTTCTCAAACATTGACTCGGCATACATCATTAGCACATCAGCATATCGCATCATTATCAGGTTGAGTCCAGAAGAGAGGTTGCCCTGTGCCTGTGGAGCAAAATACTTGAAGATGTAGTAACCGGATGAAGACTGTGATTTTCCCTGACCACTATAAGAGTCATCGGTACCTCCATCAGGAGCTGTACGGATTTCGTCTACACCAGAACCGAAATTATCGGCCCATTTGAACCCGTCGTAAACGATTGTAGCGGTCATTCGTGGATCACGATTGTCGTACGGACGATTTGCATTATAATCTGTATTTTCTTCGTCAATTCTGTAACCGTTGATTGTCAAATAAGTGTCGATCAGAGACTGTACGGGCACGCGGTCAGCAAGACGAGAACCGGCAGAAATGGGGGCCATGTCCTGCATCTCTCCCCAAGTAATGAGATTCGGGACATATGCCCGGTCGAGAATAACCTCACAGTTGTATTCGTTCTCTTCTTTGAACAAACCGGCGTATGAAGGGAAAAGACTGTAATTGCCAAATTCTGACTGCTGATTCATGAGCATGTCGCAATATTTGATTACATTGTCCCAATCGCTTTCCATCAAGTATATGCGAGCTTGAAGCATGAGGGCTGCTCCTTTGGTGATTTTGCCATTTTCAGATGACTGAAGATCATTCTTAGAGGGAAGATCGTCGATTATATTATCAAGCTCGTCATGAATGAATTCGCGGATTGTTTCCACCGGAGTTCGGCTTATTGTGTTGGCCTGATTAAGAGTGATGTCGCTGGTAAAGAATGGCACGTCTCCATAAAGATTTGTCAGACGGAAAAACAAAGATGCTCTTACAAAACGTATCTCTGCAATCATGCGTGAGCGCAGTGTCTCATCCATCGCCACGTCGTTAATGTGATCAAGAAAAACGTGACATGTTTTGATTCCTCCGTAAATAGAACTCCATTGTGAGCTGAAAACGCCCAAAGTTGGAGTTGCCATACCACGGCGCATTAATCTCTGTTCAGAAACACGGTTGCCGTCTACAACATTATCGCTCAGACTCTCATCCGTCCAAAACCAGTTTGAGTTATACATCTGATTGTAGGCCATATTGACAACATTCTGTGCCCTGTCGGCCGAAGTCCAGTAGCTCGAATCGGTGAACTTGTTGGTCGGGACCTGTTCCAGATCATTGCAGGCGGTGGCTGCAACTCCAAGAGCTATGATGCCGAATATTTTGTTTAATTTCATGATTGATTTCAATTATGGGATTAAAATTCGATGTCAAGACCGAAACCGTAATATTTGAGAGAAGGATAGCAACGGCCTGTATTGACATAGTTATTGCTCATGCGCGAGTCAAACTCGCTTGCTTCGGGATCCATGAACGAATTATGGGAGAAGGTAAACAGGTCTTGGCCGTTAGCATAGATTCGGCAGCGTTGCATTCCCAAGACACGCACCCACTTTTTGGGAAGTGTATAACCGATAACGATATTTTTTAGACGCAGATATTTGCCGTCAAGCATGTAAATGTCACTTCCGTTACCAAAGTTATTGCGATTGGAAGCCGTGCCCGGTGCTGTAAGACGCGGCCATTTGGCATCGGTATTGGTCGGTGTCCAAAAGTCGAGCTGATGTTTGAAGATATTATAGCTGTAACTTCCGTGGAACGGTTCCATTAATTCTCCGCGAAGCATCATGTCGCGTTTGCCAACACCTTGCCAGAACATTGAGAAATCGAAACCATTCCATTCAAAGTTGTATGTAAAACCGAAAGTGTAACGAGGAAATGCGTTTCCAAGAACGAAACGGTCTTTTGAGTCTATGACACCATCGTTATTCCGGTCGACAAATTTTATATCTCCGGGTTGAACTGATGCTCCAACCGGCAGAGCGGATGACTCAATTTCATCCCAGCTTTGGAACATGCCTGCTGTTTTGTAACCGTAATAGCTCATAATCGGAAGACCTTCACGGGTAATCATGCTGATTTCGTCATTAGTGATTATTTGTTCTTTGCCGGGAAATGAAACAACTTTGTTTCGGGTATCACCAATGTTGAAATTGAACGTATGATGGAAATCGCCGTGATTCAGGTTATAGGCAATAGACACTTCCCAACCTTTATTCTCCATTTTGCCGATATTGTCCATCGGCATACCTGTACCGAATACGGAGGGGACGAGCGGTTTCATAAGGATATCATTGGTACGCTTGATGAAGTAATCAGCAGTCAGGCGTAAAGTGTTATGAAGGAAAGTAGCATCTATACCGAAATTGTAGGTATGTGTCTTTTCCCAGGTCAGGTCATCTTTTCCGAGGTTGAAACCTGCTCCAGATACAACCTGGTTGTTGTATGCATAAATATTGTCATACATGCTATAGACAGTATATCTGTCATATGTACCTATTGCTTGACTTCCAAGAATGCCATAAGAAGCACGAACTTTGAGGTCGCCGATATTTTGACGATATCTTTCCATGAAAGATTCCTCTGTCGGTCGCCATGCAAGAGAAACCGAGGGAAAGAAACCCCATCGATAATCCTTATGAAATTTTGACGCACCGTCATAGCGGAAGTTGCCTTCTATATAATATCGCTCATCGAAATTGTAACCCACGCGCCCAAGAATAGAGGTGATTGAAGTACGTGTACTGTTGTCGATACCGGTGCCACCCCAGATATTGCCAAGCTCACCGGTCGTTTTGTCGGTTGAGATTCCGAGATCGGGGTCGACATAACTTTTGTTTATATCATTGGCAGACCAGGTATATGACTCATTCGTTGCACCAAAAAGTGCATTCACTGAATGAATGCCAAACTGACGGTTAAAATCGAGCAAAATCTGAGAGTTAATCAGATATGAGTCAGCATTCCAGTTCTGAGTCTGATATTCCGACTCCTTTATGGGGCGTGGTGTATCACTTCCTGCGTAGTAGTATTCGACAGGATAACGGCGCGTAAACCTCATCTCGTCGTTGACATCCACGCCAAGTACCCCACGCAGTTTCAGACCGTCGATAATCTTCATTTCAGCTGAAACATTGCCTGTGAATGAGTTGTTACGGTATTTGTTGTAACCGGCAGCTTCAAGCTGTCCGAGTGGGTTCATCTCCACAAGGATATCGTTGAGCAGATAATGACCGTTGGCATCTTTCAGCTTATTGTAATAATAAGCAGGAACACGGTCAGCATCATTTTCGATATTGCCGCCGGCATTGGATTTGGTGTTATTGCGCGTAAATGCCATTATTGCGCTCAGTTTGAAACGGCCAAGTTCGGTCGTAATATTGGAACGCATCGAATAGCGCTGAACTCCGTATCCGCTATGGTTGACATAGTTGCTTCCCTGATCAAAGTAACCGAGAGACACAATGAAAGTCGTTTTGTCCGTACCGCCGCTAACACTGAATGTGTAGCTTTGTTGAAGTGCTGTCTTGAAAATCTGGTCTTTGAACCAAGCTTCCTCATCGCGGTGTGCATAGAGGTCTCTAATGTCGTCCGGTGTAAATTTGGGCGACATGCCAGAATTAATGTAAGCCTGATTATAGAGTATTGCATTCTGCCAACCTGCCACGGGATGATAAAGATTTTCAGGCTTTTCCCAGCCCATCATTCCGGAGAACCTCACTTTGGTGCCTTCGCCTTTCTTGCCCTGTTTGGTGGTCACGAGAATTACACCGTTAGCAGAACGTGAACCATAAATTGCAGCTGAACCGGCATCCTTAAGCACTGATATGTTTTCAATATCCATGGGGTTCAATCTATTGAACGCTCCGCCGTCGGAAACGAGACCATCGATTACGAAAAGAGGCGTATTATCGTTGAGTGTACTTACACCTCGGATATTGAAATTAGTGCTCTCGCCCGTAGGATTCTGACTTTTTCTCTGAACGACTATGGATGGCGAAGCTCCTTGCAAAGCTTGAGTCATTGTAGATACAGATCGGTTCTCAAAGATGTCGGATTTGACCTGGTCTACGGCCGTAACAGCGCTCTTTCTTGTTGTGGTTCCATAACCAACGACTACAACTTCGTCAAGTATTTCTTGATTTGGTTCAAGTGAGATGGTCTTACCTACTTTATCGGCCTTGATTTTTTTCGTCATATAACCTATATAAGAAATAGAAATCATGTCAGAAGGTTTACAACTCAAATCAAATCTACCATCGATGTTGGTAGCTGTGCCCGTCCCCGAGCCGTAGACACGCACGCTTGCTCCGACCATCGGGTCGCCGTTTTCATCAACTACGGTTCCTGTGACCGTAATTGCGTCGGTCGATTGCTGAATTGCAGTAATCGAACTGTTTGCCGAAGACGTTATAGCTGCTGCTCCGAATATTGCAGCATTCATCACGCCAAAGGTCAACAACCGACAAGATCCATTTTTTAGGTTGATCATGATAATGGTGGTATATTGGTTTTAGTATATTTTCCGATATGAAGGTAAGACTTGTGTGGATTGCACGGGGACAAAATTAGTAATTAGCGTGCAAAATAGTTGTATCAGATAGTGACATAAAATTATACTGTCATGTATTTGTCAATGTATCCATACACTTATGGCAGGATATGTGACTTTTTTCGGAATCTGTATAGCTGAAATTTACAAGTTTTCGGAAACTACACTCGTTATAATTGATCATATTTGAATAAACTATTGTGAGTTAGGATATTGTAATGATATGTGGACATTTTTTGGACGCTTGTATACAATTATGGCAGTGTCAGATACATTGTTTTTTATTGAATTATTTATTTTTGCGCAACCAAGAAACAGCAAAAATTCTAATATAACCATGTCAATTTTCAAATATAAAAAGTTGCATCATTCCGTATGGGGAGTGTTGCTGTTAGATATGGCAGTTGCGTGTACGGGGCCCGGGTCAGTATCTTCAGATTCCGTCATTTCGCCTGTCAACTATGTGAGTACTCTTGTCGGTACACAGTCAAAACATTCATTATCGACCGGAAACACATATCCGGCCATTGCGATGCCTTGGGGAATGAATTTTTGGACTCCGCAAACCGGAAAGATGGGTGACGGATGGACTTATACTTACGATGCCGACAAAATCAGAGGATTCAAACAGACACACCAGCCGAGTCCTTGGATCAATGACTATGGTCAGTTTGTAATTATGCCTATTACCGGTCGGCCTGTTTTCAATGAAGATGAAAGGGCAAGTTGGTTTTCTCACAAATCGGAAGTTGTTCAACCTCATTATTACCGTGTCTACCTCGCAGATTATGATGTCGTAACAGAGATTACTCCTACTGACAGAGCGGCATTATTCAGATTTACTTATCCCGAGACCGATAGTGCATTTGTTGTTATTGATGCTTTTGATAATGGGTCTTCGGTAACAATTTTACCAGAGGAAAACAAAATAATAGGATTTACCACAAAGAATAATGGCGGTGTGCCTGAAAATTTCAGAAACTATTTTGTTGTGAAATTTGACAAACCGTTTACCTATACAGCAACCGTTACCAACGGAAGTATGTATGAATCTGTTACATCTTCAACATCCAATCATGCTGGTGCAATTATTGGATTTAAGACTAAACGTGGAGAGCAGGTGAACGCCAGTGTCGCATCTTCGTTTATCAGCATTGAGCAGGCTGAGCTAAACATGAAAGAACTCGGTAACGATGACTTTGATCAAATCAAACAGCAAGGATATGACCGCTGGAATGAAACACTTGGTCGCATTGAGGTGATTGATGACAACATCGATCATTTACGCACATTCTATTCTTGTCTATACCGTTCATTACTTTTCCCGCGTTCATTTTATGAAATCGCCGAAGACGGGAAAGCAGTTCATTATAGTCCTTATAACGGCCAAGTGCTTGATGGTTATATGTTCACCGATACCGGTTTTTGGGATACGTTTCGTGCTTTGTTCCCGTTACTCAATCTTGCTTATCCTTCAATGAATACAAAGATGCAGGAAGGACTCGTTAATGCCTACAAAGAAAGTGGTTTCCTTCCGGAGTGGGCGAGTCCAGGACATCGAGGGTGCATGGTCGGTAACAATTCGGCATCGGTTGTTGCTGATGCGTATCTCAAAGGACTTAAAGGTTATGACATCGAGACGCTTTGGGAGGCAGTAGTAAAGGGATCTAAACATGTTCATCCAACGGTCTCATCGACAGGACGACTCGGTCATGAGTATTACAATAAGTTGGGTTTTGTACCCTCTGATGTCGACATTAATGAAAGCGTCGCCCGCACTTTGGAATATGCCTATGATGACTGGTGTATCTACAAACTCGGTCAGAAGCTCGGTAAATCTGAGGGCGAGTTAAAACCTTTTGCTGAGAGAGCGATGAATTATAAGAACACTTTTGATCAAGAGTACAATCTCATGCATGCTAAAAAGGCTGACGGCACATTCCAAAACCCTTTCAATCCCCTAAAGTGGGGTGATGCATTTACCGAGGGTAACAGCTGGCACTATACATGGTCGGTGTTTCATGATCCCAAAGGACTGGTGTCACTTATGGGAGGTAAGAATAAGTTTAACCAGATGCTTGATTCAGTATTCACTCTTCCTCCAGTTTTTGATGAAAGTTATTACAATTGTGTGATTCATGAAATCCGTGAAATGCAGATTATGAACATGGGTAATTATGCACATGGCAATCAGCCGATACAGCACATGATATATCTTTACAATTATTCCGGGGAACCGTGGAAGACTCAATATTGGGTTCGCGAGGTAATGAATAAATTGTACACTGCTAATCCCGATGGTTACTGCGGCGACGAGGATAACGGACAGACATCAGCTTGGTATGTGTTTTCAGCTCTCGGATTCTATCCGGTGTGTCCCGGAAGCAATCAGTATGTTTTAGGTGCTCCGTTATTCAAAAAGGCCAAAATCAATCTTGAAAACGGAAATAAGATTGAAATCATTGCAGATAATAATAGTGACAAGAATCGCTACGTTGAGTCGATGAATGTAAATGGGAAATCCCATGATGTCAATTTCCTTACCCATGACCAGCTTTTAGGAGGAGCGAAAATCTCCTATACAATGTCTGATGTTCCAAACAAAAAAAGAGGTATTTCGGATAAAGCTGCTCCATATTCGTTCAGTGATGAGTTAGAACAATAGTAATACATTCAAAACGGGTTAAAAAGAAAATTAGAGCCGGAATTTAACCTCCGGCTCTAATTTTACGCAGACTATTCAATCCCTATTTTATTTTTAGTCTATGTTCAAGCATTTTAGCATAATATCCGCCAACGACCGAACGTGCTGTGAATCCACGTCGCTCAGGTTTGTCTGTGAACACCCAGTCGCTCATGGGCACACGGTGGCGTGTCTCATTCATAAATTTGTAAACGGGAGAGATGAATTTCATAAAGGTGTCTTTATCAGGAGCGAGTGTAGCCGTCCATACTATCCAGTCGGTTTTGGTGTAAGTTTCTCTGTTATCTAACGGAAGACCGTATTTGTTTTGATGGTCAAGATAATTTGAAATTTCTGTATCGACAATCTTTTTAGGGAAAATATTTAGTCCAAGAAGCTTGTCCCACAACAGATTGTATTTTTGACTCCACGTACCTGGTTTGTCAAACGTAAGTCGGTAATGGTCACCATCATAAGCCATCTTTTCCCACTTTTCGGCCATCTTGCGGGCTATGTTAAAATATTTGTCTGCAGTTGATTTTTCTCCAATTTTTTCTGTAAGGTAAGCATAGGATGCTATACCGAGTATCGCCTTGATGGATAGATTTGTATTGTGAGCGAAATGCCCGGCAAAGTCATCGGTACACAATTGATTCTCAGGATCGAGGCCGTTTTGTACAAGATATTCCGTCCATGTTGTGAGAGTGTCCCAGTGTTTTTTTGCATAATAGGGATTTCCCTCAACTTTTGCTATGGCAGCTGTGAGGCACAGCATATTGCCTCCCTCTTCTAAAGGCATGTCACCACCATAGGTTTGACCGTTGGCAAGTGGATAAGTTCCGACATCGTGCGAAGGGAAGGGCTTTGGCCATCTGCCGCTTTCACTGTATTCAAAAATGTGATTCATCATCCCTTTTACAAGCTCAGGATTGTATATAAGATACATTGGTGACGAGGGATAAGTAATGTCGACCGTCCCTATCGAGCCGTTACTGTCATTTTCTTTAGACATCCAAAGTAGCTCACCTTTGGGTGATTCGACAAGTTTATGAGCGGCTATTGACTGACGATAGGCTAAAGCACATAAGGCGGCATATTCCGCACCTCCCGCTTCAGTAGCCTCTTTTAAGAGGTCGTTATCAAACTTTTCAGTCTTTGCCATTAGTTTACGATAGTCATGTTTGGCTAAAGACAACTGTTGTTTTATATCTGTATTGTTTTTGCGATTCCAGTATGGACGAAGATTCTGCCCAAAATATTGTATTGAATACTCTTCGTCAAAAGCTGCCATTATGTATCCTGATGATTTTTTGGTCTCTCCGAGATTGATGACAAGGCCAATTGCCTGGTCGTTCTGCATCGGGATTTCTTCTCCGGAAATAAATTTTTTGCGAGCAATAGCACCATCGCATATAAATGGAATGCAGTTTTTGGAAGGAGAAGCAAGATAGAACTTTCCCCAGTCAATACGGGTATGGTCACCCCCTTTGTTTAGCGGATTTTGAGTCTTATTAGCGGTCGAGACCAATGTGAGACCGTCAAACGTAGAGATTTCAGATACACTTTTTTGTGAACTGTTGTCAACAGCCCATTCTCTGCCGGCTTCAAAATAGAGCTTGACATCATGTTTTTTCCCGTCAAGACTATTGATACTATAGGTAATATAATTGACGGGACGGGACAACAGTTCAAGATTGTCGAGAAAAGCGGGATTGGTAAATTTAACTGTCAATTCAACCTGTCCGCATTCAAATGTATAAATAGTGTTCATCGTCATGACCCCTGCTTTGATCTGAGTGGCTTGTTTCGTAAAAAATGTTGACTTATTTGCTTCGTAGTCAAGTCCGAAATCAAGAAATGCAAGTCCACCGCGATCATGGCAATAGGCTGCAATAATATTTCCTTTGGGTGCAAGTGTAGATGTCACTTCATCGGGGAGAAGTAACTTTACATCTTTTTTGCAATCATTGCCTGTGTCAACAACTTTGATTCCATTTATGTAGATAATCACATCGTCGTCATGGGAATAATTAAGATATATCGGTTTGCCTTTGGCTGATTCAGGGACGGTGAAAGTGCGGCGCACCCATATCGATGGAGTTGCCCATTCGGTTTTTGCCAAATGTTCTTCTGGAATTGAACCAAAAGCCCCTTCACCCTTGCTCCATGAGGAGTCGTCAAAGTTGGTTTTGTACCAGTCTGATGCCGGTTCGGCAGTTGTATATTTACCAACCCACGCTTCTCCGCTTGCATCATAGACAAGGGTAGATAATTGGGGTAGTTCATTTCCCATAAATCGATATGGGGTGTCGTCGACTGTTATTACGCCGAGAAAAAGCATAGCTGTTTCAGTCCAATGTTTGACTTCTTCATCATAGAGGTTGTCGGCCATTGACCATGCGCTGATATAAGGGTCTATCGTAATAAGAGGATAGGCCGGTGCCCTCAACTTGCTGACATCATTGGCTGCAACAACCGATGTGGTGCAAATCATTGCTGCCGCCAGATGAAATAAAACTGATTTATTCATGAATACTGATTCTAAGTAATTAAATATGTGCAAATTTAACGATTCGTTTCCATATTAATCAAAAATGTTGCCAGTAGTGTATGCATTTCATGAATCTATTAAAAAAATCAATGCTAAAGCATTGAAATATGCCGTGATATATGTTTTTGGCACAAATTGAGACATTTTGATTGAAAAAGAATTTGTAACTTTGTAGTTAAAATTGAAGTGACTTATTTCAGCAACCTTATTGCCATGAAGTACTTTCTTCGTTACTGTCTTTTTCTTATAATAATTCTTAGAGTTTTCATATCACATGCATGTGATATGCGACAAATCACTACTGCCGACGGCCTGTCAAATAGTGCCATAATCTCACTTTATTGCGATGATAATGGCTTTTTGTGGGTGGGAACATGTGATGGCGTTAATCTATATAACGGGAATAAAATATATCCCGCTCGACTTATTCCGGAGTATTCGGATATATCAGGTAATATTATTGAAAACATCATAGAATCTTC
>CAZAZA010000064.1:293-694 GCA_964489495.1 uncultured Bacteroides sp. | reverse complement strand
GGTTCAAACAAATTATGGATTCAATAAAATTATACCACAGAAAGGTGGGTTGGAAGTGTTTTCACAATTTCAGGGCAAAGAAAAGATAGGGGTAAGTCCGGGTGGGATAGTTTATGTGTTGGACGAAGGTAGTAATTTGTTATATTATATTGAAGGGAAAACGGATAAATTCGTTGATCTTGCCAAATTGGATCTAAATTTTAGTGAGATTAAGAATTTTGTTGTTTCCGATACATATATCAGGTTATTTACTTCACGTGGGATTTTTGATTATCCTCTAATTTTGAATGATTGTACAATATCAATCGGCAAACATTCGATTGTCAATAACGATCATTTGGTTTATGCATTTAACACTGAGGAAACGACTATAGCTATTGATATTAATGGAAACTTGCTTG
>CAZAZA010000064.1:0-283 GCA_964489495.1 uncultured Bacteroides sp. | reverse complement strand
GGGGATATTCAACCTTTTGTCCTCTATAATATTAAAAATGAGATAGATCGTCGTGGTGAAATTTCAGATGTCATCAAAGATAATAACGGAAACATATTTGTCTCGTTTTCTACAGACGGTGTAATAAAGCTGAACAAAAGGCATGATCAAGGTTACACTTTAGAAGATATAGGTATTACTGTAGGTGTATTCTGTCTTGAAAAGTCTGATAGCCAGAACGTTGTCTGGATTGGCACCGATTGTCACGGTGTCTATACCTATTCTATAGGGGCTTATTCTATTC
>CAZAZA010000063.1:0-16993 GCA_964489495.1 uncultured Bacteroides sp. | reverse complement strand
GAGGATGAAAGAAAATAGGTCGGAAAATTTAAGGATATTGATTTCTTAACCTATATATTTAGAAACCTAAGTGCTTGGCGAAGTAACAAAACAGTTACGATATATGCAAGCTTTTTGAGCCTGGGAGGGTCAATCTGCGTTATGAAGCAAGAATAAGTTTCTGAAATCACATACCACAACGGCCTATTTGAATGGAATCTGGCATTCAACAATATTTTCAACCGACGTCAATTCACCCGTATGAACTATACTGACATGAATATCTATCGCAACACCTATGAGTTGCGCCCCCGTAATGTCATGTTAAAAGTTAGATTCAATCTATTATGACAAACAACTTCCTTTAGGTTCTTGGCAAAAAACTACTGTTGGTTTGGACAATAATTGGGAGAATTTTAGTAATTTTGTCCCGTAATGGAACGAACAGACAAAGTACTGACAACCTCTCACGGAAATATAGCTTACACCGTAAGCGGAAACGAATCTGGCTCCCCCGTGATACTGATGCACGGATGGGGTTGCAATCGTACGACATTGTCGAGCATCGAAGCCGTGGTCGCACCCAATCACCTGGTTTACAACGTAGATTTTCCCGGGTTCGGACAATCGCCCGAACCAGCTTCTGTATGGGGTGTGGAAGATTACGCGCTCTTGGTAGAAGACCTGATTGAAAAAGAAAAAATCGATCACCCGATTCTACTCGGACATTCATTCGGCGGCCGCGTGGCCATTTTCCTTGCATCACACCGAAAAGATATACCCAAAATGGTGTTGGTCGATGCTGCGGGCATAAAGCCCCGACGTTCAGTAAAATACTATTTAAAGGTATACTCCTACAAGTTGACAAAGCGCCTCAGCAGTCTGATATTCGGAAAGGCCAAGGCCAAAGAAATGGCAGAAAAATCGCTTCGCAAACGCGCTTCTGCCGACTATCTGGCAGCCACTCCGCTCATGCGTGCTATTTTAAGCAAAGTAGTGAACGAAGACCTCACTTCTCTCCTCCCCTCGATACAGGCATCAACACTGCTTGTATGGGGAACAAACGATACCGCGACTCCGATACGTGACGCCCATATCATGGAAGAAAAAATTCCTGATGCCGGACTCGTAGCCTTTGAGGGATGCGGCCATTACAGCTTTCTTGACAACCCGCGTCAATTTGCTGCCGTAATCAAATCGTTCATCGGATAATCAATCGTTATGCAGACCTTACCACTAATAATCACATCAATCTCCCTCATAGCTGCCGTAATCAACCTCGTGGCCGAACTCCGTCGCGACTTGATGATGCTTCAGCAGAATTCCTACAGGCGCGAACGTTATTTCAGATGGATTTCAACGTCGGGCGATACCACTTCGATGCCGCGCTTGTTGGCAATGGCCGTGTTCTTCGGCTCGATGATGACATACATGGTACCCTTAGTGGGTGCCTCGTTCATACTGATTTTCGCGCTATCCAATGCCGTCAGACTTTTGCGTGCACATTACAAAAAACCGCTTGTCCTAACACAGCGAGCCACAAGGCTACTGATTACCTCCAACATTATTTCGGTAATTGTGCTCATATTCGCGCTATGGCTCGCTTCTCTTTACATTCCAGTCGACAAGCTCCTTTATGCTGCAGCGATTATACTGACCGGCGAATACTGTGCCTCCCACATCATACTTACTTTGGCTAACTGGATTCTCAAGCCGGTCGAAAAACATATCAATCAACGATATTACAACGAAGCAAAAAACATCCTATCGGCAATGCCGAACCTGAAAATCGTGGGTATCACCGGTAGTTACGGCAAGACAAGCACAAAACATTACCTATATACGATACTGTCTGAGCAGTTCGAGACAGTCATGACTCCCGGAAGTTTCAATACCACGCTCGGAGTTGTAAGAACAGTTCGCGAAAATCTCAAACCATACACCGAGGTATTTATTGTCGAGATGGGAGCCAAGCAACTCGGTGACATCCGCGAAATATGCGACCTCGTCAATCCTCAGACAGGCATTATCACTGCGGTCGGCAAGATGCATCTCGAAACATTCGGATCAATCGAAAACATTTGTTCGACAAAATTCGAGCTTGCCGACTCACTGCCCTCTGACGGCCTTGCCGTGATAAACAACGATTACGATCAAATTGCCGGAAGGAAGGTAAATAACGTTCCGACTGTCAGGTATGCCATTGATAATCCTGAAAATGCCGATGCCGTAGGCTACGATTTAAGGGTCAGTGCGCGAGGCACATCATTCAAAGTCGCATTCGAAGGGAAAGAAATGGATTTTTCGACAAAACTTGTCGGACGATGCAATGTTTCCAACTTGATTGCAGCAATAATCGTAGCTCTGAATTTAGGTATGGATGAAGAATCTATACGTAAAGGTGTTGCACGAATCGAGCAAGTTGAACACCGCCTCTCGATCAAACGCGGAGGCCAAGGGACAATCATCCTGGACGATGCGTTTAACTCCAACCCTATCGGTTCGGCCATGGCGCTTGAAGTGCTTGCGTCAATTGACTCAGGCAAACGCATTATTGTCACCCCCGGCATGATCGAATTAGGCGACCGTCAGTATGACGAAAATTTCAAATTCGGCCAGAAAATCGCCTCTTCCGCAGATATAGCGATTGTGGTTGGAGAATACAACCGCGCCGCAATCACCGAAGGCATAAAGTCGCAGGAACGACAACCCCAGATCCATGAGGCAGCGACATTTGCTGATGCCCAAAAGATATTATCAGGAATCGTAGGCCCGGGAGATGCCATTCTCTATGAGAACGACCTGCCGGATACATTCAAATAAGATAAAGCTTAGAAAGATCATAATTCAAAATAATGAAAACCAACATTGGCGTTTTTTTTGGCGGACGATCAACCGAGCATGAAATATCGGTTATATCCGCATCTCAGGCAATGCACGCCATCGACCGCGAGTCATATGACGTAACCCCGATATACATCACCAAAGACGGAAGATGGTTTACCGGACAAGCGTTATTCGAAATCAAGAACTACCGTGACATCCCGGCTCTTCTGAAACAATGCGAGGAAGTGTATATGCGCCCCATTTATGGCGACTATAACCTTTACCGGGTCCACAAGTCTATGTTCGGCAACCCCGTTGTCACACATCTTGACGTCGTGATACCCGTGCTCCATGGATCAAACGGCGAGGATGGCATATTTGAAGGAGTTCTCGAAACCATCGGCATACCTTATGCCGGATGCAGTACTCTTTCATCCGCCAACGGAATGGACAAAATCACTATGAAGATGATTCTGCAGGCATCCGGCATACCGGTTGTCGATTACCGATGGTTCACAAGCCGGCAATGGGAGGACGACCGGGAAAAACTGATTGACGAAATCGAGAGCAGCATCGGATATCCTGTTATCGTAAAACCCGCCAATCTCGGATCAAGCGTCGGTATTGGAAGAGCTGCCGACCGCGACAGCCTTATCGACAGAGTGGATGAAGCAGCGCGGTATTCCGAGCGAATAATCGTTGAGGATATGGTGGAGAACCTCAAGGAAATCAATTGTTCGGTACTGGGAGACTGCGACGATTATCAGACCTCGGTGTGCGAAGAACCAATCAAATCAGGCGACATCCTCTCTTACGAAGACAAATACATGGGGGGAACTAAAGGTCAAAAGGGCATGCAGGCCTCACAAAAGCGCATTCCCGCCGACCTGCCCGGGAAGATGAGCGAAGATATAAGGCATTATGCAGGCGAGACTTTCCGTGTGCTGTCCTGTCATGGTGTAAGCCGTGTCGACATAATAGTCGATGCTTCCACCGACAAGATTTATGTAAACGAAATCAACACCATTCCGGGTTCTCTTTCCTTCTATCTTTGGGAAGCGACCGGCATAAAGTTTAATGAACTTATGGACAGGCTTGTCAAACTCGCGCTCAAACGCAAACGCCGACAGTCGCAGCTGACCGTGTCATATGATGCCAACATATTCAACATGGGTGGTGGTATCAAAGGCTCTAAAGGCGTGAAATAAACCGAGTCCCGATTATTATTCGTATCTTTGCAAAAAAGTAAACAAACCCGACTCAAATGGCAAAAGAACTAAAAGACCTTACAAAACGTAGCGAAGACTACTCGAAATGGTATAACGAACTTGTTGTCAAGGCGGATCTTGCAGAGCAGAGCGCCGTAAGGGGATGTATGGTCATCAAACCTTATGGGTATGCCATATGGGAGAAGATGCAGCAGACTCTTGACAAAATGTTTAAGGAGACAGGTGTACAGAACGCTTATTTCCCTCTTCTTATCCCGAAATCCTTCCTTTGTCGCGAGGCAGAGCATGTGGAGGGATTTGCTAAAGAGTGCGCTGTCGTGACACACTACCGTCTGAAAAATGACCCTAATGGAACAGGCGTGATTGTCGATCCAGCCGCCCGTCTTGAGGAGGAGCTGATAGTGCGTCCCACGTCTGAGACAATCATCTGGGGAACATATAAAAACTGGATTCACAGTTACAGGGATCTTCCTCTCCTAATCAACCAGTGGGCCAACGTGATGCGCTGGGAAATGAGAACAAGAATGTTCCTGCGTACATCTGAATTTCTCTGGCAGGAAGGCCACTGTGCACATGCAACAGCTGAAGAATCGGAGAAACGCACCGTACAGATGATCAATCTGTATGCCGATTTCGCCGAAAAATATATGGCTATGCCTGTAATTCAGGGCGTGAAATCCGCCAACGAACGGTTTGCAGGTGCTCTCAACACCTACACAATCGAAGCCATGATGCAGGATGGGAAAGCTCTTCAGGCCGGTACTTCACACAATCTGGGTCAGAATTTTGCCAAGGCATTCGATGTCACGTTCATGAACAAAGACAACAAGCCTGAATATGTCTGGGCAAACTCATGGGGAGTGTCGACACGACTTATGGGTGCGCTCATCATGACACACAGCGACGACAACGGCCTTGTGCTTCCGCCGCACCTCGCTCCTATTCAGGTTGTGATTATCCCTATTTATAAAAATAACGAGCAGCGTGACGAGATAACCAAGTCCGTGCTGCCTATCGTGGAAAATCTCAAGAAACTTGGCATAAGCGTGAAATACGACGATGCCGACAACCGCCGCCCCGGATTCAAGTTCGCAGACTACGAGCTTAAGGGTGTGCCCGTCCGTCTCGCCCTCGGTATGCGCGATCTTGAAAACGGCACTGTCGAAGTCATGCGTCGCGACACGCTTGAAAAGTCGGAAGAAAAACTCGAAGGAATAGCCGAACGCGTCGCCGAACTGCTTGAGGAAATACAGGCTAACATCTATCAGAAAGCCCTCAAGCACCGCGAATCAATGACTTATACCGTCGATACATACGACGAATTTAAGGAGCAGATCGAAAAAGGCGGATTCATTCTCGCACATTGGGACGGCACCACAGAAACCGAAGAACGTATCAAGGAAGAGACAAAGGCCACAATACGCTGCATTCCACTCGACGGAGACAAAACTCCCGGATTCTGCATGGTTACAGGACGTCCTTCGAAACAGCGTGTCATCTTCGCCCGCAATTATTGAAAAACCAAATCCCATCCCATGAACGCATCTCCTAACCCGCCGAGAATCGCAATTGTAATACCATGCTATAACGAAGAGGAGGCACTGCCTGTGACCATCCCAGTGCTTGAGCGCCTTCTTGACGATATGGCTATGAAAAACATGATTGCGCCCGACAGCTTCATTCTATGCAGTGACGACGGCAGCCATGACAGGACATGGGAAATAATCACTCAAATGAACAAGCAGACACCCCGGGTCAAAGGGGTGTCGCTTGCTCATAATCGAGGGCATCAGTACGCCCTTCTCGCAGGCCTGATGGCCGCGAAAGACTGCTGTGACGCATGCGTGTCGATAGATGCCGACCTGCAGGACGACCCCGAGGCCATTAAAAAAATGGTTGATAAGTTCAACGATGGGTGTGAGATTGTCTATGGAGTGAGGGCGAGCCGTTCGACAGACACATGGTTCAAGCGCACAACAGCACGAGGGTTCTATAGCTTTCAGAAAAGCATGGGTCTCGACACGGTTTACGACCATGCCGATTTCCGCCTTATGAGTCGCCGCGCCCTTGAGTTTTTGTCTCACTACAACGAAAGCAACCTTTTTTTGAGAGGCATTATACCACAGATCGGCCTAAAGACCGCAACTGTAAGCTATGACAGGTCAAAACGCGTGGCGGGCGAATCAAAATATCCTTTGACAAAGATGCTGAGTTTTTCAGTCGACGGCATCACTTCTTTTTCAGCACGCCCGATCAGAATGATTTTTATAATAGGATTGATTCTTTTAGGACTTGATGTCGCAATGGGCATTTACGTGCTTGCTTCATACTTCCGTGGCGAAGTGATTGCAGGGTGGTCATCATTGATGTTGTCACTATGGTTTATCGGAAGCCTTCTGCTTATTTCAATAGGCATAGTCGGCGAATATATTGGCAAAATTTTCGTTGAAGTAAAAAATAGGCCAAGATACGAAATTAAAGATATGGTAATGTGATCGTGATGGATAATAAAAACTTAAATACTCAGATTGCCAAGACACTTGGTGTTGACCTTAAGACGGTCAGCGACATGAACGCCGCGTTCGCCGAATCTCTCAAAGACTTCGCATTGAAGCTCGACTCGGTTTCAATACCCGGATTCGGGTCTTTTATAGCTACAAAAACGCCGGAAAAAATCATAACAGGAAATGACGGCAAACGCCGTCTTTTACCTCCGTCAATCACTCTCTCGTTCAGAACCAGCGTAGTAATGCGTAAACGATTGTCAGAATGAACCAGAAAATTACCGTACACCAACTTGCCGAAAACATAGCGGATATCTGTGGATGCGATACCGCATTTGCTGAAAAATACCTAAAAACTGTTACTGAAGCAATCTCAGACCAGTTGTGTGAAGGCAATACAGCCGTTTTGAAGCAGATAGGTTCATTCAGCATTGCAAACAACGATACCGGGGACCCAATCGAGTTTAATTCCGATCCGGAACTGGCTAATCTCATCAACTCTCCTTTCGACATGTTTGAATCAGTGGAACTTCATGAGTCAGTCACTGATGAGATGCTTGATAAAATCGATTCACAGATTCAAGACGACAATTCATCGCAAAAGCAAATACCCGATGCCGAACCGGTAGTCCAACCTGAGCCTCAACCTGAACCAGAACCCGAACAACAACCCGAGCCACAACCCAAGCCGCAACCGAGGCAACGGCGGGATTACCATCTTGTATCCACAACCGAATCAATCACTGAAACGGAAACGGAATCTGAAACGGAAACGGAATCTGAAACCGAGTCTGAGACATTCGACGAAACCCGGCCTGCAATTTCATGGCAAACCGGTCTGATTATCGGGATAATACTTGGTTTGATTATCGGAGCCGTAACTACATATATTTACGTAACATATCAGATTGACGAAGCCCGGGCTCCATATGAAGACACTTATACAGAACAGACTGATTAAAAAACACTCCGAGCCGGACATACAATTGTTCCGGCTCGTTTTTTATAATGTTTCAATAGCTTAAACGTTTAATAGCTAAATTTAACATACTATCAGTACATTGAAATTGTTCTATTAAGTAAATTTGTAGTCACATTCAACCTTTATTGGATGTTTGCGCGTTTTAACAATATCGAACATATTATCATTCACATCTCATGAACGATCCCGTCAATATTAAAGCACTGAACGACCTCATCGCCGGCAAAAGCAACTTTATAAGTATGCTTACCAGAGGCATGGATCAGACTATCGTTGGTCAGAAACACCTTGTTGAGTCACTCCTTATAGCCCTGTTATCAAACGGGCATGTGTTACTTGAAGGAGTGCCGGGTCTGGCAAAGACGCTTGCCATTAAAACACTTGCACAACTTATTGATGCCAAGTACAGCCGCATTCAGTTCACGCCCGACCTTTTGCCTGCCGACGTGATGGGTACGATGATTTATAGCGTTCAGAAAGAACAGTTCCTGATAAAAAAAGGCCCGATTTTTGCCAACTTCGTTCTTGCCGATGAAATCAACCGAGCCCCGGCAAAAGTTCAGAGTGCGTTGCTTGAGGCCATGCAGGAACGTCAGGTCACCATTGGCGAAAACACATTCAAGCTCGATGACCCATTCCTCGTTATGGCAACCCAAAACCCGATTGAACAGGAAGGCACCTATCCTCTGCCCGAGGCACAGGTCGACCGTTTCCTCCTAAAAGTGATTATAGGCTATCCCTCACGCGAAGAAGAAAAACTCATTATCCGCCAAAACCTCACACGCGACCGCAAAGAGATACAGCCCATACTCCGTCCGGAAGAAATCATTGACGCTCAAAATGTTGTAGAACAGATATACATCGATGAGAAAATCGAACGTTATATAGTCGACATAGTCTATGCCACTCGTTTCCCGGCCGAATACGGACTCAACGAACTCACAAACCTCATCTCGTTCGGAGCATCGCCCCGAGCATCGATCAGCCTTGCCAAAGCATCAAGGTCATATGCATTCCTCCGCACCCGTGGATATGTAGTTCCGGAAGATGTGCGTGCCGTGTGCCACGACGTGCTCCGCCACCGTATCGGACTCTCCTATGAGGCAGAAGCAAACAATATCACCACCGATGAGGTCATCACAAGCATCCTTGACAAGGTAGAAGTGCCCTGATATCAGTTATCGACATCGAACTACTACCAAACGATATTTCTAAACATCAAAAAAGTCAATGGACGCACAAGAATTACTCAGAAAAGTCAGGCGTATCGAAATCAAGACACGCGGCCTCTCTCAGAACATATTTGCGGGCGAATATCACACCGCGTTCAAAGGACGCGGAATGACATTTGCCGAAGTACGCGAATACCAGTATGGCGACGATGTACGCGATATCGACTGGAATGTGACAGCACGTCATAACCATCCGTATGTTAAAGTCTATGAGGAAGAACGCGAGCTGACAGTGATGCTTCTTGTAGATGTTTCGGGTAGCCGCAACTTTGGTGCCGTTGGCGAGACAAAAAGAGAAATGGTCACCGAAATAGCGGCGACAATAGCGTTTTCCGCTATCCAGAACAACGACAAGATCGGTGTGATTTTCTTTTCAGACAAAATCGAAAAATTCATTCCTCCCAAGAAGGGACGCAAACACATTCTTTATATCATCCGCGAACTTCTGGATTTCAAACCAGAGAACAATCTTACAGACATTTCTCAGGCTTTGAAATATTTTACTGACGCATTAAAAAAGAGGTGTACGACGTTCCTGATATCCGACTTTATCGATCTTCACGACTATACTAAAGCCCTGACTGTCGCATCAAGCAAGCACGATGTCATCGGTATACAAGTCTACGACAAACGCGACACACAGCTGCCCGACATCGGACTGATGAGGGTGCGGGACTTGGAGACCGGGGTCGAACGTTGGATTGACACTTCATCAAAATCTGTCCGCAAGTCCTACAGTAAATGGTGGTACGACCGGCAGCAATTTCTTACGGCGGCAGCCCACCATTGCCGGATTGACATAACATCTGTTTCAACCGACGAAGATTACGTCAAAGCACTGATGTCGCTATTCAAACAACGCAGTTCGAGATGAAAATTATGACACTTTTTTCCAGATTGCTGACTGTGACAGCATGTACGCTGGCATTTATCTCAATGACGGCATCCGCCCCTAAAGTGACTGCCAGTCTCGACTCGGCCTACATATTGATGGGCAAACAGACAACGCTGCACCTCGAAGCTCAGATACCTGAGGCTGCCGGACAGTTTCAGGTGCTCCTGCCTGCCGACACTCTCGTTGACAAAATTGAAATTATCAGGGTTAACTCCGATACGACAATTGCCAATGGTCTGGTAGCGTTGCGCAACGACATCATTATACAGTCATTCGACAGCGGGTTATATGCGATTCCGCCTATCAGAGTGATAGCTGGTGCCGATACAGCTCTTTCAAATCATCTTATCCTCAAGGTAATCCCGGTTCCGGTTGACACACTTAAGGGTAAAATCCACGAATATGCGGGAGTGGCCGAACCGCCCCACCACTTCCTGGACTTCATTCCAGGTTCGCCTGTCGACTGGTTCAGATGGATAACCGGGATCATTCTTCTCGCCGGATTGATATATGCCGTTTATTTCTATGTCTTCATCGAACGTCGCAGACGTCCGTTCCGCGAGTCGAAGGTCGTCATCGTGCCTCCTTACGAGCAGGCAAAAGGTGCGCTTGAGAAACTCAGGGAAGAACATCTATGCGAAAAAGGTCAGGAACGTGAATTTTACACCCGTCTCACCGACATTCTACGTGTCTATCTTGACCGGAGATTCGGAATATCGGCAATGGAGATGACTTCCGGCGATATTCTTCGCGCACTTAGCGACAATCAGGAAACACGTTGGTCGCGAAGCCAGATTGAGCAGGTACTATCTATGGCCGACTTTGTGAAGTTCGCCAAAATGCGTCCGTTGCCCGATGACAACCTGAGGACGTTCCGCTCCGTCGAGGAATTCGTCGAAAACACACGGCCGCAACCCCAGCCTGAAGAGGGCGAGACAGCCGTCGCTGAATCTAAAGATAAAAACAAACAACCAAAAACTAAGTGATTATGATATTCGCCCATCCCGGATATTTGTGGATGCTTTTACTGATAGTGCCCTGCGTAGCATGGTATGTGATGCGTCACCGTACCTCGCATGCATCTATGAGCATGTCGTCAGTGAGTCAGTTTGCATCATTCCGAAGATCATACAAAGAATATCTGATGCATTTCATGTTTGTAATGCAGATGGCTCTGGTAGCGTTGTTGATTATTGTGCTTGCACGCCCGCAGACCCGCGACAAATGGAGCACGTCATCCACCTTGGGTACAGATATAATGATTTCGATGGATATCTCGACCAGTATGCTTGCCCGGGATTTCGCTCCTAACCGTTTTGAAGCTGCCAAAAAGGTTGCCTCGCAATTTGTCGCCGGCCGCGAGAACGACAATATCGGTATTGTCATTTTCGCAGCTGAAAGCTTTACAGGATTGCCTATGACGACTGACCGAGCTCTCGTTTCAAGCTATATCAACGGCATCGAGATGGGAATGCTGGCCGACGGAACAGCTATTGGCGAGGGACTTGTCACTGCAATCAACCGTATTAAAGACGGCAAAGCCAAATCAAAGAGCATAATACTGATAACCGACGGATCGAACAATGCCGGAGCCGTCTACCCTAACACTGCCGCTGAAATTGCCCGTAAAGAAGGTATCAAGGTCTACACTATAGGTATCGGGACAAACGGCATGGCACCCTACCCTACCGAAAACGAATTCGGGCGTATCGAGTACAGACCGATGAAAGTGGTTATCGACGAAAATACTCTTACAAATATTGCAAACACTACCGGCGGCAAATATTTCAGAGCCACCGACAACAATGCCCTTGCGGATATATTCGCCGAGATTGATTCTCTCGAAAAGACCGAGATGGATGTTAAAAACTTTTCTAAGACAGAAGACGATTTCATGCCGTGGGCTTTTGCAGCTCTCGTCATACTGTGTGTGATGCTCGTTTGCCGTCTTACCATTTTACGAACTCTTCCATAAATACAAGCGTATGTTTAGCTTCGGTTCTTCATATAATCTTTACCTGCTACTGTTGTTGCCGGCGTTGGCAGTGCTTTTTCTATGGGCACAGTGGTCGCGGCGCAAACGGCTCAACAAGTTTGGAAATCCGAACGTGACGGCAGCACTCATGCCGATGGCATCCAAATATATGCCATGGATACGCATGGGCATCTACCTCGTAGCTCTTGCCATGATAGTCATCGCTCTCGCACGACCTTTGGTGGTTTCGGAGTCAGTCCCGACCGGAGAGACAGAGACTGTGGCGGGGGTTGAAGTGATGCTGTGTGTCGATGTTTCCAACTCCATGCTCGCATCATCTACCGACGATGCTGCTGGAGTATCGCGTATGCAACGTGCAAAACTTTTGATCGACAAGCTTCTTTCGTCCATGACTAACGACAAGGTCGGTCTGATTGTATTTGCCGGGGAATCATACACGCAGGTGCCGATAACATCCGACTATGTCTCGGCTAAGATGTTTGTCAACTCACTGAGTCCGGGCATGGTGCCCACCCAGGGTACAGCTATCGGTTCGGCTCTTGAAATGGCAGCCAATTCATTTACACCTGACTCGCCGTTTGACAAAGCGATTGTCCTGATTACCGATGCCGAAAACTTCGAAGACAATGCAGTTGAAGCGGCCAAACACATTGCAGAGAGCGGAATTCAGATTGATGTAATCGGAATGGGATCAACCCATGGAGTGCCTATTCCAATCAACCCACAGAACCGCCAGTACATGACCGATGCCCAAGGTCAGACTGTCATGACTGCCCTAAACGAGGAAGAGGCGAAAAAAATCGCCGAAGCCGGCAAAGGCATATACATCAACGGCGCCTCATCGGATGCGGCTTCTCAACTCGAAAACCAACTCCGCAATATGGAACAGACCGAGTTTGAGCGTAAATCGTTCACACCCGAAGCGGAGCAGTTCCCCGTATTCATATGGATAGCACTTATATTGGTGCTCATAAACGTTTTCCTCCCGTCGCGCAAAATTCTGTGGCTGACGCGTTACACATTCTTTAACAAGTAAGCACATATGAAAGCGATAATCCACATATTGGCAGCAATAACAGCCGGACTCATCGGAGTGAGTACCGTAAATGCTCAGCAACCTCTCAACCGCGAGACACGTCTGCTGATAATCGACGGAAACAAGCTCTACAAACAGGAACGATATGCTGAGGCAGAGGAAAAATACCGCAAAGCACTACAACTTATGCCTGAGAGCGATTTCGCCCAGTACAATCTTGCAGCCACTTTGTTGAAACAGGATTCCGACCCGTCCAACACCGAGTTGAGAGACCAGGCATTCTCCATTCTGTCGAAACTATCGGAGGGAGCTGCCGATTCAAGCATAGCCGAACTCTCGGCCTACAACTCCGGCAACATACTCTTCAATTCCCAGAAGTACGCCGAGAGCATCGAAATGTACAAGCGCGCTTTGCGCATAAACCCTGACAATGACTTGGCCCGTGAGAACCTGCGTCTCGCCCAGCTGATGCTTGACAACCAGCAGAACGACGACAAGAATCAGGATAAGAACCAGGATCAGGACAATAAAGACCAGAACCAGAATCAAGATAAACAGGATCAGAATCAGGATCAACAAAACCAGAACCAGGATCAGCAGCAACAGAACCAGGACCAGCAACAGCAGCAACAGCAGCCTCAGCAACCCCAAAACCAGGGAAGCATAACCGACGAAAATGCCGAGGCTATTCTTAAAACTATGCAGAATAAAGAGAACGAAACCCGCAAGCGCATCGAAGAACGTAAAAAGAAAGATGCACCGCGACGTCCGATCACTAATCCTTGGTAACCATACATTATCATCATGAAACGTATCTGTAGTTTCCTATACATATTAATCGCCTGGTCACTGATGGTGTCGGCCCAAGTGTCATTCAGCGTTTCCGTCCCTCCGAGGGTACAGCAGGGTGACAAATTTCCGATTACTTTCCGGCTTAAAAATGCCCAGGGATCTTCGCTAAAAGTGCCTGACGTGCCGGGGTGTACCAAACTTTTCGGGCCATCAGTCTCTACGAGCCACAGCACCCAGATAATCAACGGACAGGTAAGTTCGTCAATGACCGTTGACTACACTTATTATTATCGTGCCGACAAAGTCGGAACATGCAAAATTGGCGAAGCTTCTATATCGGCAGATGGCAAAATACTGCATTCATCTCCGGCCTCATTCAACATAGTCGCCTCAAACGCTGCAAACAATGGAGGTCGACAGTCGTCAGGCAGTGCGGGATCTGTTGACATAGATGATGTCGATACACAGACATCCGACCGACGTGTTTCGGCTTCTGATGTGTTTGTGCGCATCATTTTATCAAAGTCGTCAGCATATGAGCAGGAAGCTGTGGAATGTGAGATAAAGCTCTATACTAAATACGGCATCAACTCGTTTGTACCAACCAAACAGCCGGCATTCGACAATTTCCTTGTCGAAGACCTTGATGTGTCGTCACAACTCAATGTCGAGGAGCTTTACAATGGCGAACGCTATATGACGGCAGTTCTCAAGAGATGCATTCTGTTCCCTCAGATCTCCGGTAAACTGAATATCAACTCCGGAAACTATGACGTAACGGTAATACAGTATGAGAACATAAACATGGGTCTGTTCAATGTGCGCCAGCCCCGTGAACGTCAAATCAAAATTTCCTCCAACACCTCTTCACTTAACGTACTCGCGCTGCCCGAGCCAAAACCAGCCGGATTCAACGGTGCCGTTGGCGAGTTCACTGCTGAAAGCCGCCTTATAGGCAACAATTTCAAAAGCGGCGACCCGGCGAGTCTAATGTTCACGATAAGCGGAACCGGCAACATTAAATATCTCAAGGAGCCTGTCATTGATTTCCCCACCCAGTTTGAGGTATATACTCCGACAGCTAACGTCAATGCTCAGGTAAGCGGTAATTCGGTGACTGGCACAATGTCTGTCGACTACACCTTTGTACCCGAGACGCCAGGCAATTTCACTATACCGGCAGTGCCGTTTGCTTATTTCAACCCCAAAACAAGAAGTTACGAGACGATAAAGACTTCTGATTTCCAGATAAACGTTGCAAAAGGTTCAAGCACACGTGCAAGCGTTGACCAATCTGACATTCAGGCTCAAAATAAAGATATCCGCTATATAGCCACATCCCACGGCAAGCTGTCGCACTCACACGAGCCGGTTGCTCATACGGCATGGTTCTGGCTGATGCTCGGAGGTATCGCCGTGTTGTTTGCCGTGGCAGTCATCGTAAACCGCCGGCACATCAACCGTCGCTCCGACATAGCGTCAATGCGTCTGGCCAAAGCAAACAAACAGGCACGCAGGAGACTCAAGGCCGCACGCATTGCCATGGAAAAGGGTAATTCCGAAGCCTTCTATGACGAAATGCTACGCGCATTATGGGGATATTTCAGCGATAAATTGTCGATGCCCATATCATCGCTCAGCCGCGAGAATATCGCGGGCGAACTGTCGTCGCACGGAATCGGTCAAGATGAAATTGACAGGGTGATCAGTCTGATTGATGACTGCGAGATGGCAAAGTACGCTCCGTCATCCTCACAAGAAAAAATTCAGAATATCTACAGTCAGGGCACTGGCATAATCGATACAATCGAGAACCTCAACATCAACAAGTCAAGAAAATGAGCAAGAATACAGAATATAGCATGAACTCAATCAGATTGACACTATTATGTGCATTCATGATAATGATTGGTGTCGTGAAAGCCCATGCTACCACCGAGGAGATTTTGGCCAATGCCGACTCCGCATATGCAGCCGATGATTATGGCTATGCCATAGCCTCTTATCAGGAAGCTCTGCGTGCCGACGGTTCATCACCTCAACTCTTCTACAATCTTGGAAACGCATACTATCGGGCCGGCAAACCGGGACTTGCCATCGTCAGCTACGAACGCGCGCTACGTCTTGACCCAAGCTATAGCGACGCCTCGTTCAATCTTGATTTTGTCAAATCGCGCTTAGTCGACCGCCAACAACCCGACACTTCCGTTTTTACAACTTTTCTCGACTCCGTTCTTTCGCTTATGCCTTCAAACTATTGGGCATGGCTGGGGGCAACTTTTTTCGTTGTATTTATCGGATTAGCGGCAATATACCTTTACACTTCTCCGATTATCATGCGCAAAATAGGATTTTTCGGCGGAATAGCGGCCCTGCTTTTCTCTATTATATTTTTGGTACTGGCCTGCATCGGGGCGAGACGTATGGCTTCGCGCAACAAAGCAGTTGTGACATCTCAAAGCGTCATTCTCAGCACTGCGCCACGCACTCCTCGCGACCGTAACGAAGAAGTTGCGCTCTTACATGAAGGGTCGTCGCTTAAAGTAATCGACTCGCTCACCAGTACAACCGACACCATCGCTTCGGGCATATGGTATAAGGTCGAGCTTGACAGCGACCACAAAGGATGGGCTCCCGCAACCAGCCTCGAAATAATCTGACCCACAACGAAATAACTTTCAACTGCTGCAAAACATAAAAAATAATCATCAAAAAGTTTGCACATATTAAAGATTGTATCTATTTTTATCATCAAATAATAACGAACAATATTTATTAACCCTTAAATAACCCTAAAAACGATGACAAAAACCATCACCTTCAACGAGCTCCGTCGCATCAAAGACAGCTTGCCCGACGGATCGATGCACAAGATAGCTGACCGTCTCAATACAACGGTTCAGACCGTTCGCAACTATTTTGGTGGCAGCAACTACCAGTCAGGGAAGAACTGCGGCGTACACATTGAGCCGGGTCCTGACGGCGGAATCGTCGTTCTTGATGACACCACAATATACGACATGGCAATTGAAATCCTTCAGGAGGAAAACAAAGACTGAGCCGTAACAGCCATCTGACCAACAACTCATTCTCCCCTCCCCTTTACATAACCATAACTACACACCATGCCGGAGAAACCGTCAAACGACACCCGATTTATAACCCTTGCCATACATACTTATGACAAGGCTCATGACCTCAAATCTCTTCTCGAAGGAGAGGGTATAGAGGTTGCGCTCCAGAATGTAAATCTGCAGTCGCCAGAAATCTCGGCTGGTGTGAGAGTGCGCATACATGAGTCAGACCTGCCGTTTGCTCTTCGGATTGTTGAAAATCCGGAAATTTTCAGAACCGATTCCGGACTTTCCGAACTTATCGAATCAAAAGAACTCCTTGTCCCTGTCGATTTTTCAGAGCATTCCGATCAGGCTTGCCGGTATGCGTTCTCAATAGCCGACCGGCACGGTTTGAGGATACATATCCTGCACGCATATGTCGACCCGTCACTGACTAATTCGCTAC
>CAZAZA010000062.1:0-17617 GCA_964489495.1 uncultured Bacteroides sp. | reverse complement strand
AGATTTTAAGAGACACTAGTGATATACCCTATAATTTCAGAAAAAAACACAGCCCGTCTCCCTTCGGGGGAAACAGGCTGTAAAAATATCGAAGACAACAGAGTGTTATTCGAGTGGAATAGGGTCGCCGTAGACACCGGCCGTGTTCGGGTTGTTCTTGCCTACGATGGCAGAGTTATTGTTACTCTCTGACCGGAGTATAGGCCAGTTCATCCATGCAGGACGTCCCGTGGTGTTGAAACAGAGTTCCTGCGGCCAGTTAGTGCCCTCATACACACGATTTACCGAGTAGTTCAGACGCTTTATATCGAAGAATGCCTGACCTTCGCCCCAAAGCTCGACACGCTTCTGAAATACGATTTCCTCAATCACCTCGTCTGCCGACGAAACAGCACATGTGTAATCAGGATTGCGGTATGATTTCATGAACTGCTCTACAAGCTGCGTGCCCTCGCCGGGATTGGAATGAGCCACAGCCTCCGCTTCGATGAAATACATTTCTTCGACACGCATCAGCGGGATATCTACGACAGCCCCGACATTCGGGTCACCGGCATTTCCCTGACCGCAACGGAACTTGATACCGGCATACGGCAGTCCTTCATTGAAATAACTGACATAATAATCGTAATCAATACCCATCTCGGCCAGATTGCCCGGATCGAGAAGGTTGACCTTGGCAAGATGTTCGGTATCGTCTGCGGCTCCAAGCCAACTGTTTTTGCGGAAATCACCCTCGGGCACCCTGTCAAACATACTCTTGTCGACAAGAGGAGCCACACACTGCTGGGCAAGTACAAGCAGTCCGGCGTACCCGAACTGGTTTTCGGGCGACGCGAACGAAATCCAGTTAACGATGCCTGTAGCGATGGCGCCGTCTTCGGTCGAATAAGATATCGACCACATCCACGAGGGGTTCTGGGCACTGTTGAAACCCTTCACCGGATCGGTCCATTCGGCCTCGGTCAGCGGCGAGCATCCCGATTCATCGATTGCCTTACGGGCATACTCGGCCGCTTTCGGATAATCTTCATTCCACATATATAATCGTGCCTTAAGGCCGTATACTGCGGCAAGATCTGGCAGTGTGGATGACTGTAGCGGCGAAGTGGATATATGCTTCTCGGCATAGTCGAGGTCAGCAAGAATAAAGTTCGACATCTCCTCATGAGTGGCGCGGGGGTTGTTGCGTGCCTGCTCCTCGGTTGTCGACTCTGTAACGATAGGCACAGTCAGACCAACAAGGTCGGCATTCTGAAACACGCCGTTCGGAAGAAACTCGTATTCACGGGCCATATCGAGGTAAAGCATGGCACGGTAAGCCCGGGCCACAGCACGATAGCCCATACGCTCGTCGGTGTCCTCGTCCTCCGAGAACGAACGCAGTGCGAGATTACAATTGAGCACCGCCTTGTTCTGGAACTGCCACAAGAACTGTTCGTACTGCAGGTTATCGGTCATATAACCTTCGGAAAACGACGAGAAATGATCGTATCCTGCTTGCGAGCCGGATGTCGTAGTGAAGTCGCCGGTCTGCACATCACGCACACGCATAAGTGCGGGATAACCGAAGTCGAAATGCTTGACATTTTCCTCATCATGCCCTATAGAGTTATACGAGGTCATATACGAGGGTATGGCCATAATCAGAGCCTTTGCCGCGTTGGGAGATTCGTCAAGCTGGTTCTGATTGATTACTTTCGAGGGCTCGACCTCGTCAAGACAGCTTGTCAATACCAGAGCCGATACGGCGGAGAGTGCCACCGCTATATTTGAAATATATCTTGTTTTCATTGTTTTGAAGAGTCAGAGATGGTTAGAATGACACGTTGATTCCTCCTGAGATAGTGCGCATCGGAGCATAATAGGCGTTGGTTGTCGCACCGCTCACCGACTGGCGCGGGTCCATACCCTTGCGCTTCGACCATGTGTAGAGGTTGTCGCAGTTGAGATAGAGACGTACGCGCTCGATTCCGATCTTGGAGAGTATTTTCGACGGTATCGAATAGCCGAGGTTCACATTCTGCAGTGTAATGCAGGAGGCACTCACGAGCCAGCGGTCAGAACTGTTTCCCTCGTAACCTTCGTTATACCACCAGCGAGGCGATGCACCGTCGGGATTCTCGGGAGTCCACGACCCGAGAGCATCCACGTGAATGGCATATCCTCGGTGGCTTTGACTCGGAGCTGTCATAAGCGATTGATAATCGGAATCATACACTTTTCCGCCAATCTGATAGGTAAAAGCGACTGCGAGGTCAAAGCCATAAGCATTGAGGCTTGTCCCAAAACCGCCATAAACTTTCGGAAGAGCACTCCCGCAAACGTAATAATCGGCTTCGTTGTAGTTTACAGCCTTACGTACCTTCACGCCGTCCTCCTGGACGTCAGCCCAATACTGAGCATGTCCGTTTTCGTCCACACCGGCATAGCTCTTCATATAGAAAGAGTAGATTGGAAGGCCCTCACCATAGAAGTAATTGGTTGAAGAATATCCTCCGACTTCCTTGCCGCTCGTAATGTCGACAATACTCACTGTCTTACGCTCGTCGGGGAGCATCGTGATCTTATTCTTATAATATGTGAGGTTAGCGTTCACGCTCCATGTGATGTCACGTGTATCGATGATAGTGCCGTCGAGATTTAGTTCGAAACCTGTATTGGTCATGTCGCCGACATTGGCATAATAGCTTGTATAGCCGTAAGATGGCGGCAGCGGGAAACTGAACAGCATATCCGAAGTCTTGCGCCAGAAGCCTTCTATATCGCCTGTGAGGCGGTTGTCGAATAATCCGAACTCAACACCATAATTAAGGTTGCCGCCTTTCTCCCAGGTTATGTCCTTGTTACCCAGAATATCAGGTTGTACGGACGGCGTGCCGTTGGAATTGACCACTTTATAAGTGTTCTGATAACGGAAGTCGCCTATACCGTCGTTGCCCTGCTCGCCATATGACAATTTTACCTTTAATTCATTGACCCACTCATACGGCTCCATGAATTTTTCCTTGGACAGCATCCAGGCAGCACCTATCGACCAGAAGTTTCCCCAACGGTGGTCAGGATGAAAACGGCTGGAACCGTCGCGACGGAATGATGCACTGGCAAAATAGCGGTTGTCATATTCATAGTTCACTCGTCCGAAATAACCTTCGGTATTGTAATCAACGAGATACGAATTAGGCTTACCGTTCTGTGTCACATAGCCCGAAAGCTCGGCAAACTGCGGGATGATACCGTTGGATGCAGCTCCATAAAGCACGTCGCTCTTCTGCCAGTAGTTTTCATGACCAAGAAGCACGCCAACGCTGTGAAGTCCGAAATTACGGTTCCAGTTGAGAAGCTGCTGGAACTGATAATCGAGATAACCGTCCGACTCTACCGACAGGATGCCGTTCATGTTGGCATATTGTCCGTAATAGGGATTGACTGACGATTTCAGGCGTTCGTTGCGGTAAGAGAATGAATTGTTTGAAGTGAACTTGAAATCTCTGAGAAAGCGCACTTCGATAAATCCGTTACCGACAACGGAGTTTGTCGTGTATGAATTACCATCAAGTTGCTGTTGCTGAACAGCATTCGACCCTCCGAGACAAGGACGCTCGAAGCCGGCACCGTAAGTAGGATGTCCGCCTACTTCGCCACCGTAATCATACAGGGGCATCCCCCATTTGTCATATACAAATCCGCCCTTCTCATCACGCATATACAGAGGGTAAATCGGAGCAATCTGGTTGGTAATGGCAAATATATTGCCTGTAGACCTGTCATTTCCGGCCTCCTGAGCATTCATGTTGGACCCCTTGGAGTGAGTGTACGACATATTTGCACCAATCTTGAGCCAGCTCTTTGCCATAATATCTGCTGACAGACGTCCGGTCAATCGTTTGTAGTTGGTATTGTCAACGATACCTTCGTTATCAAGATAGCCAAACGATGCGTAGAAATTACTGTTATCGCCGGCTTTGCTTACCGAGAAATTATAATCCTGACGGAATCCATGCTTGTAGGCGGCATTCTTCCAGTTGTCAGGAATCAAGAGAAATTTCTGTCCGTCTGCATTTGTAACAATATTCCCAAGAGTAGCTTCGGGATTGAGTCTCACGCCCTCCACAAACATATTCTGCCCCTCGGGAACTGAGAAAACGTTATATCCGCCAAGTTGCTTGATCACGTTTCTGTTTACAAAACCGAGCGGGTCATTGTTATTATTGCCTACGGCATAATTATAGTAAGCGAGTGCAAATGTCTCGTAATATGCAGAATAATCGTTGATGGTCTCATAATCGGAAGTCGATTTGGCGTTCGATCCCCACGATGCGTCAAAAGTAACGCGGGCCTCCCCTTTAGATCCTTTTTTTGTGGTTATCAGGATAACGCCGTTTGCGCCGCGTGCGCCATACAGGGCATTCGAAGCCGCGTCTTTAAGAATTGTCATACTCTCAATATCGCTCGGATTGATCGAGTTAACATCGCCTGAATAGGGTGCGCCGTCGAGCACAACGAGCGGTTTGTTTGACGCATTGATCGACGAGATACCGCGTATGCGGATTTCGGGATTTGCCGCGCCCGGTTCGCCGGATTTATTGTTGATCTGCACACCGCTGACCTTGCCGGTGAGCGCGTTCAGGGCGTTGTTGGCCTGCGTCTGCTCAATCACAGAAGCATCTATCACTGTGGCTGAACCTGTAAATGACGATTTTTTAGCTGTGCCATAAGCTACTACCATCACTTCATCGAGCGATTTCACATCGTGATGCATAGTGACATTGACCACCTGCCGTACAGGTTCTTTTACAGGCTTCATCCCCACATATGTGAACAAAATGCTCTGTGCGCCTGCCGGAGCTGTAAGCCTATAGTTGCCGTCAATATCGGTGACAGTGGTTACGTTTGTTCCCTCGACTCTTACTGTGGCCCCGATTACCGGTTCGTCATCGGGGGCTGACACGACGGTTCCGCTGACCTGTGTCTGCGCTGCCGCGCCCACAGCCAAGGCTAATACCGCCAGGAGTAAAAATACAGCTTTTCTCATACCTAATGAAAACTTGAATTAAATAGATGAATGCTTGTAATCAGCACCGAAGTGCCGTCATATGGCTATTAATAAGTTAGTAATACTGTTATTATGGCATAAACCACCTCTTGAAGGCGTTCATGTGCGATAAACGACAAAATCCACTAATTTGTTTTAATAATACTTAAACAAAGCTTGATTTTAACTAATTTTAAGAAATATAAGTAAACTTAGACATAAGCGGCACATACCAATTTTTCATGGTATGTGCCGCCTGAAGCGTGTATCCCCGTGGGGAGTCGAACCCCAATCGTTGGAACCGGAATCCAATATTCTATCCATTGAACTACGGAGACGTATTGTCAATAGGAATTCATAAACCTAACGACACCGCAAAATTAATATTATTTTTTCGTATTTTTGCAAAATATTCTTCAAAAAAATGAACGTAAGAATCGAGAAGTCTTGGCACGACGCATTATCTGACGAATGGAACGCGCCTTATTTCAAACAGTTAACTGACTTTGTCCGTCAACAGTATATGACAACTACAGTATACCCGCCGGCAGGACGCATTTTCGCGGCATTTGACGAATGCCCGTTCGACAAAGTCAAGGTGGTAATTATCGGGCAAGACCCATATCACGGACCGGGACAGGCCAACGGACTGTGTTTCTCGGTAGCCCCCGAAGTGGACGTACCGCGCTCCCTTGCAAACATATTCAAGGAAGTACACGATGACACCGGCGTCCCCGTGCCCGAAAACGGCGACCTGACCCGATGGGCCAGACAAGGTGTTATGCTGCTTAACGCAACTCTCACCGTCGAGGCTCACCGGGCCGGATCACATCAGGGCCGTGGATGGGAAGAATTTACCGATGCCGTTATCCGCGAGCTTAACGCCAGACGAGAAAATCTGGTGTTCATACTCTGGGGCAGCTACGCAGCCCGGAAAGGTGAGCTTATAGACAGACAGCGACATCTGGTTCTTACCTCTCCTCACCCTTCGCCACTGAGTGCGTCCCGCGGATTCTTCGGCAATCATCATTTTTCGCGAGCTAACGCCTACCTCGTAGCTCACGGTCTAACTCCAATCAACTGGTAGGATAAATAATATATAATCAATATTTACATTCGGGTCAACGGTTGTAAAATTCAAGTATGCGCCTTCTCAATATACGCTCATAACGGGCCTGGGTGCATTCGAGAACGGCTCGCAGATAAGTTGAACGAGCCTGCTCGTAGTCGGCCGACGAAGCCTTGCCGTACTCATACTTCTGTCTTACACCTTCAAGTGCCTTCAGTCCGGCTTCTTCGGCAACCTCCGATGATTTGAGCTTAGCCTCCGATGATTCAAGCTGGCACCGTGCCTGCTGTATGGCCTTATAAAGATCGCTCGCGCGCTGCTCATATTGCAGCTCGGCCGACAGCCGTTGTGCGCGTGCACGCCGTACATTATTGCGTGTGGAAAAGCGGTCAAAGATGGGCACTGACAGTGAAAAGCCGACATATTTCGACAGATTGTCGCGCATCTGCCGATGGAACGACGGATTATCAGCTCCATTGAGCTTGAAGTAATTAGCACTCAGACCCGCATTCATCGACAGCGTAGGTATCCAGCCTGTCTTTGCAAGGCTGACATTGCGGTCGGCGGCCTCCATCTGCAATCTTGAAGCGCGTATGCCATGGTTGCGGTCCATCGCACGCAGATATATCGCCTCTACACTTTCGCTTGACATGGGCTCAGGTTCAAGCGGAGATATCTCAAAACCTTCGTCTGTCGGAAGCTGAAGCATCTGCGAAAGTTCGAGAAGAGCCAGACGGCTGTCGTTTTGAGAAGTTGTCACAGACATTTTGTCGCGTGCCACCTGCGACTCGGCCTCATAAAGGTCGAGTTCGGGCAATTTGCCCTGCTCCACAAGTGTGCGGCGTCGGCCAAGCTCATACTCCGACATACGGAGCTGTTCCTCGGCCACATTGACCAGTTCAGCAGTGTACAGAGCCTGAAGATACTGCGACATTACCTGAAGTTCAACGTTGTCGCGTGCCGAAGCGAGTTCTTCGACCACGGCTCGCAGATTGGCCTTGGCGTAGTCAAGGCGGCGCACACCGGCAAGTCCCTGAAACAGCGGCAGATTCAACCCGACACCGAATGAGGTGTTCTGTGTGTTGCGGTTGGCATACGTGTTGTCGGATGTCAAGCCTCGACCGAAATTAAACGACTGGCTTGCCGATCCGGATAATGTGGGAAGGAACTGGTCTTTCGATTCTATGACCTGCAACTCGGCTGAAGTCACATCGACCGCACGCGACCTCACATTTATATTATGCTCTATCGCATAGTTTATGCAGCTGTCGAGAGTCCAGGGTCCGGAAGCCGTCGCGGAAACGGCACACAACAGCAGGACACCGGCTGTCAGATAGATATGTCTCATTTTTCCTTGATTTCGTTGCCGCGCAGGCGGGCCGATTTGTCAATACCGCTTTTTATCTCGATGTTTATGCCGTCGCTCATGCCGGTGACTACCGCCGTACGCTCAAACTTCTGTTCAGGCACGGAATCAGTCATAAGATAGACGAAAGTGCTGTCACCGACAAACTCCACAACACCTTCGGGCACGGTCATCACGCCTTTCACGTTCTGCAGCGTGACTGTGGCATTTGCACTGTAACCCGATCTTAGCGCCATTGAGTCGTTTACTTCCAAAGCGCCCTTTATCTCGAACGTGTTCGCGCCGTTCATTTCCACCCCTTTCGGAGCGATGTACTCAATATAAGCCTTGGGATGCACGTCAGGGAGAGCACCGATTACCAGATCCATCGGGGCGCCTACATGCAGCGTGCCCACCTCGGTTTCATCCACCTTGCCTTTGAATATCAAGTTGTTCATATCCGCAATCGTAGCCACCGTCGTTCCGTCGTTCATAGTGTTGGCCTGAATAACAGAGCTACCGACTTTGACAGGAATGTCAAGCACTATTCCGGTTATTGTCGCACGGACATTTGTGTTGCTTGAATTGGCGTCGGTTTTCGAGATACCTTCTTTAACTATAGCATATGCGTCGAGAGCCGACTCATACTCCGCTTTGGCACGCAGCCACGTTGTCTGTGCTGTCTCATACTCCTCACGGCTTGCCACTTTCTTATCGTACAACATCTTTTCGCGGTCGCGCTTTACAGCCGCGTCATCAAGCGCTATCTTAGCCACATCAACGCGGCTCTGGGCAGACGAAAGCGACGATGCGTCTGGAATAACCTTTATACGGGCTATTATGTCGCCCTCCTGGACACGGTCACCCGGATTTACCATTATCTCAGATATAATACCTGAGATTTGCGGTTTCACTGCAATCTCATCGCGAGGTTCGATCTTTCCGGTAAGCACAGTGGTGCGCTCGAGGTCTGCGCTTTCGACAGGGCTCACCAGCTCGTAAACGACCTTGTCAGGTTGTGAATTGAAATAGAGGAACACGAAGGTTCCGACAAATACCAGGGCTACAAGTATCCAAAGCCCTATGCGTAATACACGTTTCATATTGTGATGATTGTTTGTTTTTTCTATTTTGAATTAATTGCCTCGATCGGTTTGATATTCATAGCCTTGATGGCCGGTATCAGACCGGCAGCCGTGCCAAGTACAAGGAATGTGACGAGGATACCGAGGGCCGCCCCGAATTTCAGCTCAAATCCGGCCGCTCCGAACCAATTGTCATAAGTCGCTTTGTCGAGCACTCCGAGGATAATGGCGGAGAGAGATACTCCGGCCAGACCTGCTACAGTAGTGAGCACAGTGCTCTCCGACAGTATCTGGACGATGATGTCGCGAGGCTTTGCACCCAACGCACGACGTATGCCTATTTCGTTTGTACGCTCCTTGACGATAATCCACATGATGTTGCCCACACCAATCACACCAGCCAGAAGTGTGCCGAAACCGACGAACAGCATCAGCAGATTCACGCCCATGAATATGTTGTCGACCATCTCGAACATCTCCGAAATATCACCGAAATCAATTGCACCCATGTCGTCGGGCGCAATCAGATGATTGCGGCGAAGGATTCGTCCGATACGCGGCTGCAGGTCGGTGGGAGTGACTCCCCGCTCGGTTGTATAGATAAAGAATCCGTAGCCATAATTTGAACTGTATGCCCTTCGGAATATCGAGCCGGAAAGCCATATCGAATCATCTACTCGTCCGCCGATCGAAGCCTCGGTTTTCTGTCCGGCCACACCTACAATACGGAAGAAAAGTCCGTCAACCTGAACAAACTTGCCCAATGGAGATTCATCTCCAAACAGCTGTCCGGCCACATTCCGGCCTATTATAGCCGCCTTTCGTGACGAAGCATCGTCGCTCTCATTCAGAAGACGTCCCTCGTAGATGGTGACCGGCTGTACTTTCCAGTAGTCCGGTTCGACGCCCATGACTCTTGTGCCATTGCTTTTCATACCATATTTTGCTGTGGCTCTGACCGACTGCACGGTCGAGGAACGGTCGATTTCGGGAATCGTCCTGCGTATTTCGCGAATATCGGCTTCCTGCAACTGCCACCAGCGCCCTTTGTTGTAACCCATATATGGTTTTGTTGTCACGTTTGACGACAAATAACCCATATTGGTGGCAAATCCCTCGAAATTACGACGCATCATACCCTCGAAGCCGCGGCCTCCTCCGATACAGAGAGCCAGAATGGCCGTGCCCCAGAATATGCCGAATCCGGTCATAAATGTGCGTGTCTTATTGCGTGCGAGGGTAACGCCGATTTCACGCCAGTTATCTAAGTCAAATATTGAAAATCTCATAATCACTCGTCTCTCAGGGCTTCCACCGGATGTATTTTAGTTGCTTTTACTGCCGGGAAGAGACCGGCCACCGCACCGGCCACAATCAGCACGATCGTGACTTCGACTGCCATTGTCAGGGTTATGCCGGGATGGTACATGAAGTCTGTATCACCGAAAAGTTTGTCGAGCACCGCAACCACCCCCATACCGAGAACGATGCCTATATACCCGAATATGACGGTTATTGCCACACTCTCGCTCACGACATTTACAAGGATGTCACGCGGCTTTGCCCCTATGGCACGTCGGATTCCTATCTCGTGGGTACGTTCCTTGACCGCCACAAACATGATATTGCTGATGCCCACTATGCCGGTCAGGAGTGTCAGTACGCCTATCACCCACACGGCTGTCATAATCAGGCCCTGACCTTCCTGCCCTCTCAGGTAGCTGTCAAAACGGTTCCAAAGCCATAGGCCTCCGTTCTCCCCTTCTCGTTTATCGAACTCATGCAGACGTGCGAGAGTGGCCACAATACCATCCTGAAATGCCTTTGCATCCTCCTGCGTATGGAGGTTACGCCCGGCGACGGTCATTTCTTCTACGTAAGGATCATTTCCGCTTATCATCTTTGCCGTCGTGTAAGGCACATACTTGCTGCGGCGCCAACGATGGTCGTAAACACCTACGATGCGCCACGACAGTCCAAGAGCCGAAACATAGCTGCCGAGCGCTTTTTCCATCGATCCGAAAAGCTGTTCGGCTGTGGCGCGCCCTATGACCATCACACGTCGGCTCTCGGCAATGTCACGTTCGTTGATAAACCTGCCCATATCGACACTCATACGCTCGAACTGCAATTGTTCGGGAAACACGCCTTGAAATCCGCCGGTTACGGCATCGTTGATTGTCGAGACGCTTGCTGTATCGTTGCTCACTGTGTAGACTACATCAGAAACATAATGGCTGTTGTCGTCCTCAATATGTCTGGCATCGCTGCCCTTGAGTCCGATCCAACGTCCGGCGTCGTATCCCTTGTACGGGTAGACAGTAACACCGCCCCATATGGTGAGCGACTCGAAATTTTGCGACGACATGTTGCGCTCGGTCGAATTGACCACACCCCTTGCCACGCCTAAAAGGACTATCAGCATAAATATGCCCCAGACAACCGCAAGTCCGGTGAGGAAGGTGCGGGTGCGGTTCCGACGCAGGCTTTGTCCTATTTCATGAATCAGTTCCCACATATGCGCCCGTCACTTATTCGGATTATACGGTTGGTCTGCTCTCCAACTCCCGGATCATGGGTAACAATCACTATGGTCATACCCTCGGCATTAAGCTGGCGGAAAACCTCCATCACATCGTGCGAAGTCTTGGAGTCGAGGGCTCCGGTTGGTTCGTCGGCCAGTATTATCGAGGGTTTGGTGATTATTGATCGGGCTATGGCTACGCGCTGTTTCTGTCCGCCCGACAACTCGCCCGGCAAGTGGTGTGCTCGGTCGGCCAGCCCCATACGGTCGAGCTGCTCCATGGCCATCATGTTGCGTTTGCGGCGCGAGATACCTTGATAAAACAGCGGAAGTGCAACGTTTTCAAGAGCATCTTTATAATTGATAAGATTGAACGACTGGAAAACGAAGCCGATCATACGGTTTCGCAACTCGGCACTACGGTTTTCACTGAGGTTGCGTATTTCAACCCCGTCAAGCACATAGTTGCCCGTATCGTAGTTGTCGAGTATGCCGAGGATGTTCAGCAAAGTCGATTTGCCCGATCCCGAAGCACCCATTATAGATACCAGCTCGCCCTTGTCGATATGAAGGTTCACATCTTTCAGAACATGGAGCGGAACGGCCCCGGGGTATGTCTTGTTTATGTCTGTCAAAGTAATCATAGCACCTATTAGACGTGCATAGGGGCGTATTAGTTACATAGTACACTAATTTTTTTTGAAAAATTTTTGTTAACTTTGTCTTATGAATTTAGTAGAGATTACCCGACTCGATGCTCCGGGAGTGGAAATTTTCGCCTCATTGACTGAGGCTCAGCTGCGTAACAGACTCAATGCCGAAGCTGGCATATTCATTGCCGAGAGTCCGAAAGTGATTTCTGTGGCACTTGATGCAGGTTACAGGCCTGTGGCATTGTTATGCGAACGACGCCATGTCGATGGCGACGCTGCCGGTATCATAGCCCGTTGCCCTGATGACATGCCTGTCTATACGGGTGAACGCGAACTGCTGATGCAGCTTACCGGCTACAAGCTCACGCGTGGCGTGCTGTGCGCCATGCGACGGCGCACACTGCCTTCGGTCGAAGATCTGTGTCGTCATGCCTCAAGGGTGGCGGTAATCGACTCCGTGACTGACACCACTAATATAGGAGCAATCTTCCGGTCGGCTGCCGCCTTAGGCATTGAAGCCGTTCTTTTGACGCCGACTACGTGCGATCCGCTCAACAGGCGTGCGGTGAGGGTGTCGATGGGATCGGTGTTTCTTGTGCCATGGGGATGGCTCGACCGTCCGGTCGGAGCTCTGTCGGAACTTGGGCTCAAGACTGCGGCCATGGCTTTGAGCGATAATTCGATTTCGATCGACGACCCCGGACTATGTGCCGAACCGCGTCTGGCCATCGTGCTCGGGACGGAAGGCGACGGCCTTGCCCGCGAAGTGATAGAATCGTGCGACTACACGGTAAAGATACCTATGTCTCACAATGTCGACTCACTCAATGTCGCTGCAGCCTCAGCCGTGGCTTTCTGGCAGCTACGGAAACGGTGAAACAACACGTTCGGCAAGATTGTTACTCTATAAAAACACTAAGAAAAAAATGGGAAAAATAGAAATTACCGAGACCGACCGTGTTTACATGAACCGCGCCGCCGAACTGGCCGAAGAGAGCGTGAGACGCGGCGGCGGCCCGTTCGGAGCTGTAATCGTACATGACGGCCACATTGTGGCTGAAGGAATGAACACGGTAACACTCACCAACGACCCGACGGCTCACGCCGAGATAAACGCCATCCGCATGGCTTGTCAGGACGAAGAGACCTACTCGCTTCATGGCTGCATCATTTATAGCTCATGCGAGCCATGTCCTATGTGCCTGAGCGCACTGTACTGGGCCGGTGTCGAACGCATATATTACGGCAACACCCAGGAAGATGCCGAAGCTATCGATTTCAGCGACCGGTTCATCTACAGACAGCTCGAACTGCCTGCATCCGAACGCGCCATCCCTCAAATCAGGATTATGGAACCGCGCACTCTCCGCGCATTCAAGCTTTGGGAAAAATCGCCTGACAAACGCCGCTATTGACCGATTTCAGATTTATACCGCAGAGTCAGCCCGATCCATAGCGATTTTGTTTTTTACATCGAAACAATCATTATTTTTCGGATAAAGTTGACTACTTTTGCAACGTAAATCTTAAAAAAAAACTAAATGGAGAAGAAACAGAAACGATATTTTCTGGCTGAGGATGACATACCTAAATACTGGTATAATATTCAGGCAGATATGGTCAACAAGCCTCTGCCACCGCTCAATCCGGCCACACGCAAGCCGCTCAAGGCAGAAGACCTGTACCCGATTTTTGCAAAAGAGCTCTGTCATCAGGAGCTCAACCAGACTGATGCCTGGATTGAAATCCCTGACGAGGTGCGCGAAATGTACAAGTTCTACCGTTCCACACCACTTGTACGCGCCTACGGTCTTGAAAAGGCCCTCGGGACTCCGGCACATATTTATTTCAAGAACGAAAGTGTCAGCCCAGTAGGCTCGCACAAGCTCAACTCGGCCCTTCCTCAGGCTTACTACTGCAAAAAGGAAGGCGTGACCAACGTAACCACTGAAACAGGCGCAGGCCAGTGGGGCACCGCCCTTTCATATGCAGCACGGGTGTTCGGACTCGAAGCCGCTGTATATCAGGTTAAAATCAGCTACGAACAAAAGCCCTACCGCCGAAGTATGATGGAAGTTTTCGGAGCACAGGTAACCCCGTCGCCTTCAATGTCGACACGAGCGGGCAAGGATATTCTCACAGCCCATCCTCGCCATCAGGGTTCGCTCGGGACAGCGATTTCGGAAGCTGTCGAACTGGCCCGCGAGACACCCAACTGCAAATACACGCTCGGATCGGTGTTGAGCCATGTCGCGTTGCATCAGACGATCATCGGTCTGGAAGCCGAAAAACAGATGGAGATGGCAGGCGAATATCCTGACGTAGTCATCGGTTGCTTCGGCGGAGGCTCCAACTTCGGAGGCATCTCATTCCCGTTCATGCGCCACAACATCCTTGATGGCAAAAAGACACGTTTCGTTGCCGCCGAGCCCGCATCGTGTCCAAAGCTTACACGGGGTCAGTTCCGCTACGACTTCGGCGATGAGGCCGGCTACACTCCACTGCTGCCGATGTTCACTCTGGGACATAATTTTATGCCCTCTAACATCCACGCCGGCGGCCTCCGCTACCACGGTGCCGGAGTCATTGTTTCCCAGCTGTTGAAAGACGGTCTTATGGAAGCCGTCGACATCGAACAGCTCGAATCATTCGAGGCAGGATGCCTGTTTGCCAAAGCCGAAGGAATCATCCCGGCTCCGGAATCGTGCCATGCCATAGCTGCCACAATCCGCGAGGCACAGAAGTGCAAGGAAACCGGTGAGGAGAAAGTGATTCTTTTCAACCTTTCCGGCCACGGGCTCATCGACATGGCCTCCTACGACAAATTCCTGTCCGGCGACCTACGGAACTTCTCTGTTTCCGACAAGGAAATCGAGGAGAATCTTAAGTCGCTCGAAAAAATGGAATAAAGATTTATATCAGCCTTGCTGGCGCAGCCATTCTTCGCATGCGCCGGCAAGTGCTTCATACCATTCAGCACCGAACCGCTCGGTCAGAGGCCCGCGCATGAACTGGTACAGACGTATCCCCTTACGCCGGCCGTTTTCTTCGGCCGAACGGCATATTTTCCAGCGATGGTAGTTGACAGCTATAAATGTGCCGTAGTCGGTGAGACGCAGGGGGTAGAGGTAGCAGGACACCGGCTTGCGCCAGTCGGTCAGCCCCTCACGATAGGCACAGTCGAGCGCACACAGGCATTTGCCACCCGGTGCATAGCATGTGAACACACAGTCTCGTCCTCCGACTATCGATGTGACAAGGTCGCCTTCTTCGTCGACATAACCAACACCGCTTTCGTCGATAATCCGACGTGCCTGAGGCGAAAGACGGTCGGCTACCACCGGTGCAAGCTGTCTTAGCTTTTCGTATTCGGCCTTTGTAATCGGCGCCCCGGCATCCCCCTCGATACAGCAGGCACCGAGACATTTGTCGAGATCACAGCAAAAAAAACGTTCGGCCACGTCAAGCGACACAAGTACTCCGTCTATTTCAAACATTTCTACTTCCTCCGTTTCCATTATCAATATTGTGAAAAACCGGCCCCTACGGCTGTAAGTCGGTCATAACGGTCGCCGGGCAACCTGACATATACACGCGCCACATATTCATTTACAGTCTCGCAATAGTCGCCTTCGATTCGGCCGGTCTGTCCCTTCGTCGAACCATATGGCACAAAGAGATACTGATAGTTATAGGCTCCCTGCTTAAGATTCATCGTGAGTTCGTAAGCTCCGGTGGCGCGGTTATAGACCATACGGGAGCCGGGATCCTGAAGGCGGTTCACCAGATCACCGTCGATGAAAATATCGCCATCGAGCTGCTCAGGAGCAAGGAGTGCGAAATGCACGTCGACATATTCAGCCTCAGTGTCGCTCTCATCACTGTTGTATTCGCGGATGCGGAACCGTCCGTGCTGCGTCTGGTCATAAAGATACCCTTTGCCGACTCTCGGCTCATCGGGATAAAGCCACATATTATAAACCGTTCCTTCGCGGCTGACCGCCTCAACCCCCATTGATGGATAGCGCGTTGACACGGTTTCCATACGTCGGTATTCGTTGCCGCCCTTGAATATGAGGGAAGGTATGTGTTCATAATAAGCCACGTTGCCGTTAACTCTCACGGGAGATGTAAGCGTCACCTCATTGTCGGGACGTCCGTTCTGCGACACGACCACCTTGATGTCGCTGTTGAGGTTGCGGACCGGCACATGGTCGGCATCAACCATCAACGACAGCTGCTGATGCGACTGATTGTAGTCGATGTCAGTGCGCGTGGTGATTGACATGCCGACATGCATCGACGACTCCGACACGCCGAACCGGGCTTGAAGCAACGTTTCGTCAGGATCATCCTCCGGGTAGACTTGTAGCAGATAGTTTCCGGATAAAAGCGGGCGCATATCTTTGTCGGGAATAGTGATGCGGTAATGGACGTAATGTGTGAGGGTTGCACGTGAGAAAGCGTAGTCCTCGACCGGAGCCTCGTTGAATCCGTCAAGATATTCCGACTCGACAAGTCCGGATGGTTTCCAGTCGGCATTGCAATGAATCAGGCGATAGCGCAGAAACCTGCGGTCATCGGCAATTTCATCGAACTCGACTGTCAGCCGCTCAGGACCGTTGAGTGTGATCACGGGTAAAGACTGGTCGTCTCCGTCAACCTTTACCTGTATCGATCGGAATGCCGGATCGATGGCACGCGTGCGAGTATCGGCAAAAACCACTGCGACACACAGCACAACAGAAATGAGGAGAAAGAGCCGTCGTATCATTCTCCTGCCTGTTGCTGATTGTTTGCGCTTCCCTCGCTGCCGTTTTTCTTCGCGCCTCCGCGATGGCGATTGTTGTAACGACGGCGTTTCTGCGGTTTCTTTTCCTTATCAGACTGAGGCGCCTGATTTATCTGACGCGTGCGACTTGTCCGCCCCTTCTGATCTTTACGGCTTTTTTGTCTGCCATGGCCGGACGGCTTGCTGCGACGACCCGGACGATATTCGGGAGCTTCTTCGGCAAGACCTTCGGGCAGAGAGTCTTTGCGTACTTCCTTACCCAAAAACGACTCAATCATTCCAAACTTCCGCTGCTCCTTCTCGCTGACGAGGGTCACGGCCTTTCCATCACCGCCGGCGCGGGCCGTACGTCCGATACGATGAACGTAATCCTCAGCCTCATGGGGAACGTCGTAATTGACGACCATCGAGATGTCATCTATGTCGATGCCTCTGGCAAGTATGTCGGTTGCAATCAGTATATCGATGCGTCCCGACTTAAACCCAAGAAGCACCTCCTCGCGTTCGTCCTGCTCAAGGTCGCTATGGATTTCGGCTACCTTGTAGCTGCTTTTGCGCAAGGCTTTGCACAAGTCTTTGACCTTCAGCTTCGATGAGGCGAACACTATCACGCGTTTTGAATGGAAATTCTTAAACAAATGACGCAGTACAGCCGGCTTCTGCGCCTCGTAGCAGATATACGCCGACTGGTCGATACCGTCGGCAGGCTTCGAAACGGCTATCTTTACTTCGGCCGGATCGTGCAATATTGTAGCGGCAAGCTGTTTGATCTTGGGGGGCATCGTTGCCGAGAACATCAATGTCTGACGGTCTTTGGGCAAATGAGAGGCTATGCGCACTATGTCGTCATAGAAACCCATGTCGAGCATTCGGTCAGCCTCGTCGAGGATAAAGAACGACACCTTCGACAAATCCACATATCCCATGCTCAGATGGGCTATAAGTCTGCCGGGAGTGGCAATCACCACGTCTGCGCCACCTTTCAGTCCACGCTGCTGTTGAGCATAGGTTGCACCGTCCGTACCACCGTAGATGGCAAGACTGCTGACTTTCATATAATAGGCAAAACCTTCCATCTGGCGGTCAATCTGCTGGGCAAGCTCGCGGGTAGGAG
>CAZAZA010000061.1:0-18056 GCA_964489495.1 uncultured Bacteroides sp. | reverse complement strand
GAACGGCATTTGCGGTCGATGTCACACTCGTCGAGAGAGTCTGCGATATCCTTGTCAATCATGCAGACCTTCCGCTCTTCTTTCCTTTCCCTGAATCCATATGCCGAAAGATTGTTCATAAAAGCCTCCCAAATAGAATCGGCAGCGTCAATTGGATTATCGCCTATAATAGTACGTTCAGATGTTTCAGGTTTGTCATGTACGGATGCTTCGACATGGCCGACAGGAGTTGTAACGTTCCGGATACTTCCGAGAAGTCCGTCTATATCGGGAAAATTCTTTTTATCCATTGTCTGTTTCTGCTTCGATGTGTCCGAATATTTCTTTATATATTGTGTCGTATGTGGCTTGTGTTACTTCAAGTTGCCCGTCAAGGTCGGATAGGGTGCAGAATCGTTCCATATCCGCCTTCATGTTTATTTTCGGTGTCACAAGACCATAACGGCTGAAAGTTTCCTTCGTTTCCTCCCATAGCTTCAGCTCGCTCTTTCGTCCTACTCTCGGGTCATGCCTGTTAGGAACGAGGATAAGTCTGGCATTCATATTTCCGCCCATCGCGGTTTTTAACTTTTGCAAAAAAGCTATGAAAGTGGCAGTAGAAGGGATTGTCGTCCTGTCATAATGATAGGGACATACTATATAGTCAGAGTTGGCAAAGAGTGTTACGAGGCCCTGTTGCTTGAGATTGCCGGGAGAGTCGAAGATTGCCACGCATCGAGTCTTGCGTATATTGCCTATGAAATTATACAACGCTTCCTCTTTATTCAAAGAGAACGGAAGCACCTCGTATGGAATGGAGGCTTCACCTGTGGGGTAACGTTTGAGGTCGCTCTCGCGTCTTTGTGCGAGGCTTTCCTGGGAATCACAGTCAATCACAATTACCGGAAGTCCTTTCTTTACAAGATAATTGGCAAAGGTGACGCATAGAGTTGTTTTTCCTACGCCTCCTTTCTGATTGGCAAATGTTATTATGATTGATTCTTCCATTACATACTGTTATAATGATTCATATGACAAAATTATCAAGGCTGTGAATCGCGACACACCACTTTGGACACCTTTCTTAAAGCCTTGTTTGGTTATAATAGTAGCGACTCGTATTGATTATATCATAAAGCCTTGCAGACACCAAAATTTACTGTATTCAAGGCTTTATGTCGCAATTACGACATAGTGACGAAATTCCTCCGCTATATTTTCATACTGCTGTCATCATCCACACGACTATAGTCGCCCCTGTAACCGACCTCCCACTCTCTGTTTTCTCCTCGTCCGGAAGCAGCGTCACGCATACCTCTTATTCCGTGTCCGGCCTTATAATTGTTCTTTGATTCTTGTTTGCGATGTAATTTAGCCAGTTTTCGATATTCGAGCCGGCGAGGGTCAAAACCGGCTTCAGAGAGGTTTACTATCGTTTTTGTAGAAAAGTCAATGGCAAACCATTCATTCCCATCTTTTTTTATATGGAATCCGGCAGAGCGTATGGCAGCGCGGAGTTTTATAATACTGTCATCATCGAAAAGACTACGCAGATTATCCACTGCGTCATAGTAGTTGCTGTTTCTTGACGGCGTGAGCCTGACAAGCAGCTGGTCGGCCACATTATATATCTTACACAGTAAGTCGCGTTCAATTTCAGTGGCCGGATTGAATGATTCAATGCGCCTTATCTTGTCATTCCGAAGAATCGTAGCTGCCATAAAATCTTTTAGAGGACGTGATTTGCCACAGCTATATAAGAGGCCTCTTCTTATATATGCGTTGCTTCTGAACAGTTTTTTATTGATGGTCCATGTGTCGATTGTCGGATTATCTTCAAGCAAACTGTCAATGAAGGCATCAATGCGGTTGAACTTTTCTTCTGGCGAAGTGAAGTCAAGCAGGGATTTGATTGACAATACCCAAGCTCCGTTATATACAGCCTTATTGACATGATCGACTATCATGTAGCCATATGGACTGTCGGGACGGCCGAAGAATACAAGGTCGATTCCCAGCTTATTTTTAACTTCTTTCTGTAACTCCGTGCGATTGGAGCTTATATCCCGATATTTCCTAAGCATGGCCCAAAGTTGTCTGCGCCGTGCATTATCAAGCCGCACCCTATGGAACCTGTCGCATATATCAGCAAAATTAATCTTTGTCTGGGCTGTGCCGTCACGCTTGATATAGACTACATCATTTCTCTCATATACCTCATAGCCCATTGAGGACATCAAAGCCTTATATTGTGCAAATGTGGAGAATGAATAGGAGAGCGAGGCTGCAAGATCTTCGCCGGCTTTTGCCTTCACATCATTACCTAAAAGTTTGTTCAACACAGCCTGCGACCTTACTCTTTCGTGATGGTCGCTGATTTTCTTTCCGTCGGGGGAGATGCGTGAAGTGACAATATGTATATGTGTATTGTCCGTGTCGGTATGCGAATACACCAATAACGGCTGCCCCTCGCATCCATAACCCATTTCATCAAGGTAGGCATGGGCGAATTGCAACAGTTCCTCCTCTGTCTTTTCATGCCCTTTGCAGGATATGGCAAGATGGAACTGAGCCTTCTTGATTCTTGAATTTCTCAATGAATAGGTTATAAGGTAATCCTGAAGTTCTTTGGGAGTTGGCTGTGAGAGAATACCGATATGTCCGAAGTTGCTCATTTCAAGAAGCCGTGCCACACCAGCAGACACCTTCTTTTCGTTATAGGCAACAGCATGAAAATTGGAACTTGACGGAAGAATAGTAGCAATCATTATCAGATGTCTTTATCCCTATATCTCTTAAAGATATTATCTCTCTATTCCTTAATTATAAAGAACAATTATTATTTGAAGTTTGTAAGCCTATATTATTAAGACCGCAATCTTGTCGCTTTTCTGGCAATGTGAGCCTGTTCCACTTTAATAGACTTGACGAGCCGTATTACATCTTCTAATATAGGAGAAAGTGTATTACTGAAATAGTTTTCCGACAGCAGACCGGCCACAGCCAGCTCATTGGCGCGTTTCATGGCCTGGTTGAGATTGCTTCCAATCCAAGACAGTTCATCCTGAAATTTACGGCACAACCGGGCAGTTTCGGTACAAAGTTCAAGCCGTGTTTTTGCATCGGTGTCAGAAAATTCATTGACAGCCATTCGTATGAAGTTACTTACACTTTGGTAACGCTCGGCTTTTGCACGAATTAAGGATATTTCTTCAGGCGTAAGCCTCATTTCAAATCGTTCTGTTCGCTGCTTCATTTTCATATTATTAATTCACGAGGAACGACGTGATTCTCCACCGCCGCGCAGCGGTCGGCAAGTCGCTTTTATACGGTCAAAACTCGTTTTTGTACGGAGAAAAGCACAACTTGCTACCTAATCTCTGCAAAGTAGAGCTATAATCACTCATGTCCTATCTGGCCACGAAATTAGCCACCACGTAACACTCAGTCATAAACTTTGGACACCTTTAATTTTTTAAGGCCAGATTATATCAAGATTGTATGACTTAAAGACATCAAGCCATGCGGTAAAATAATCTTGCAGCCGATAAAAGGAGTATGTTTTCAAGTTTTGCGTACTTGCAAGAATATTGTCTGCAAGATATGATGTCGCCAATAGATGCAAACTGCGTATCGTAAAAGCATAAAGTCTTAATTTATTCAAATCATATAGCCTTTGTATCTTCAAGACAAAATTTCCTACATTATTGATGTGTTACAATGAATATGGCTTTAAGGGAAAAAAGATAATGTCGTCAATCCTCTTGTGGCCGAAGCCTCGAATAATCGTCGATATTTCAGTGCCTTAGATTGAGTTTTACCGCTTGAATATTTGCATAAGTCGCTGAAATTTAGTATATTTACATTCCAATAATAGTATTGTGACGAGTTAATGCACGATTGATATGTTTGAACTTTTACTGATTATATACCTGCTCCCTGTGGTTATTGTCGCAGGCTTGCTGTTGCGGCTGGCATTGCTCCTGCTCAAAATGTCGATAAGGATTGCGCTATGGGTAATCCGGAAGTCTGGTCTGCTGCTGAAGCTGCTCGTGATATGGCTTTGGAATTGGGCCTGTCGCCATCGTCCTCCTTCCCAATATCTGTAATGAAACAGGGAGGACGCGGCCGCCTTGTTACACGAGCCTGGGAATGTGGGTCTGTTCCCTGTTGTAGAGGCTTGTTTTAACAACATACGATGTGCGGTATTATCCGCGAGTGTCACCGCAAATGCAAACTGATGGTCGGATGTGGTAGCACATGCACAACTGAACGCAGAACCAAACGCAGGACTAAACGAGGAGGTTGACGGCAAACATATATTGACAGACTTGAACGTCGCGAAAAGCGTGATAAAATCGGACGAGGAAATCAATGCGAGATTATGATTTGGAACGGAATATTTACAGCGTGTTTTAACATTTATTAACTGGTATTGGTAGATAATAGTGTTAAAATATTTAACACTACAATATGAGCCTTATCAAAAATCCATGGCTTGTGATGAAAAAAGTGGGGACAAAAGTCAGCTAAGAAATGACTTGGGGGACAATCGGGGGACAAAAATCAAAAGAGAAATCCCGCAACTCTTGATTTTTAATGAGTTACGGGATTCTACAGTGCCCAGAACAGGACTCGAACCTGCACGCCTCGCAGCACTCGCACCTGAAACGAGCGCGTCTACCATTCCGCCACCTGGGCCTGCTAATGCGCTTTTCTGCGTTTGCGGTGCAAAGTTAGGCACTTTTCACGAATTATCCAAACTTTCTTCAAAAAAATTTTATGGAATTTTCAGGAATGTGTTGGAATAGCCGGAGGTGTCATTAAGGTATGTCCTTGATTTTTAGTGCAGGGTTGCCGACTACAAGTGTCCCCGGTGCCACATTTTTTGTTACCACACTGCCAGCGCCTACAACTGATCCATCCCCTATTGTGACCCCTGGCAAAATAACGACGTTGGCAGCAATCCATACATTGTTACCGATGACAATTGGTTTGGCACACATCTGACCCTCGTTACGTTCTTTAGGATTAAGTGAATGTATCACAGTACAAAGACTTGTATTGGGACCAATAAACACATTGTCGCCTATTACCACATCCGCTTCGTCAAGTATTGTTAGATTAAAATTACCAATAAAGTTTTCGCCAACATGAATATTGAAACCGAAATCACAACTAAATGGAGAGTTAATCACGAAGTTTTTCCCGATCGAGCCGAAAAGACGCCTGATAATGGCCTGCTTCTCCTCTTTCCTCGACGGTGGCAGCGAATTATAGGCAAAGCATTCTTCCTGACAGTATGAAAGGTACTTATCAAACTCTTTATCAAAACCATTTGTCCACTCACCCGATCTCAGTCTCTCTATGTTATGTGTACATTCCATCCGTAACTCAGTTAAATATCAATAGACAAAGATACAAAAATATCCATTGTCCCGGTAATGCATTTCTATAAAACGAACCTTTTTTTGAAGTACCATGTTATATTGGCGTGTTTAACAAAATATCTCTCTAAGATGAAAAAGAAACTTACAATCGCTCTTGTAGCACACGACCAACGAAAAGCCGACATGGTTTCTTGGGTCGAATATAATGCCGAACTGCTCTCTCATCACCGACTTGTATGTACGGGCACAACCGGTTCGCTCGTAGCCAGAGCATTTGAGAACAAAGGGATTCCTTGCGAAATCGACTGCAAGAATTCCGGACCAATGGGCGGCGATGCTGAAATTGCAGCAATGGTAGTAAGGGGTGAAATCGATCTCGCCGTATTCCTTATCGATGATCTCAATCCGCAGCCCCATGAAGCCGACATACAAATGCTTCTTCGTCAGTGTCGTCTTCACAACACACCGATTGCATGTAACAGAATAAGCGCCGACCTAATGATCTCATCGACACTTTGGGATGATGAAAACTACCATCCTACCGATCAGACTTATGTCCCGTTCAGCAGAGATAACGCAGTTGACGGAAAAATCGTGGAGAATGTGTGCGAGTTTACCTGAACAAAACCTTTACAGTCTTCGACACACAACAATCTCCTACCGATACTTTTACAAAGTAGATTCCTGGACACAATGTAGGCGTGAACACCGTCTTCTCCCCAGCTGTCACCTCTGCTCTTGCTGCAAATGACTCTCTCCCTTGCATATCATACAAGCTTATGCGGCAAACTCCGGCCACCGGACTGCACACTATTATTGAGCGGTTCGACTGGCCTATCATTATTTCTTTATCAAACAACGATTCATCGGCCGCTGACCTCCATACACATTCAACAGGGATGTCAAAAGCTAAACCCTCATAAATGTCCTGTGCGTCCGGTCCGCTAAGTCCCATCCATGCGTTACTATAAATTACTCGTATCCGGCTCGAATCCAATACGGCATTGGCTGGTACTTTTATGATATGGTTTATATCCATTACCGAATTATAGTTTGCAAGCACATTGTTAAATCCTGATTTGGAAGCGGGGTCGCCGTACGATGCATCTTGCTCAAATTTACCGTCGGCATTCCAGTCGGTAAAAATATACGCTATACAATAACGGAGATCCTGATATACGACCGAGGTCGAAGCTCCTCCGAGCGAATGTGCTTTTAGTTTCAGAGCAAAACTTTGCCCCGGAGTAGTTTGCAAAGTCTGATTCAGCACTTCGAATACACACTCAGGCGACTTATCCCAGGCCATCGAAATATCTGATAAAGCACCTTTAGTCGAAACTAAGTCCAGATAGGTTTCTCCATTGCTATGCATCCTCCCATCAGGCACTACATATTCGGTTCGACTGCCGTCCACAACACTTACATCAAAATCATATAAATACCCTATTGATGGTTCGTCAGCCTTGACCGGACCATTGCCGTCTGTCACTGCGAGCCTTATGCGATAAGTCTCGCATTCCATACCTTTAGGAATCGAAATGACAAGATGCGACCCATCATGTCGGGCAGCCTCTTCATCAGAAAAACGCAGGTTATTGTCAATATCGACCCAAGCACCGGTCACAGCTTTTCCATTTTCAGATAACGATGGCACAAGAACAAGTTCCGAACCAGCTACCACAGTCATTCTCGCAGCAATTCGATTGTAGTATTTAGAAGGCTCATTATCGGCTCTGAAATCAATGTTTCCGCTACGGGCACCCTCGGTTGTCAGTCTCTTTAAATAAATCCTTCCCGGAGTTCCTTCAGGTTTGGTGTATCCGTCACCTTCTGGTGCCTGAGGTGTGAAACGCAACTTATATGTATATGTGCCCGACGACGGAATCCTGTATTGGGACAAAGCGTCTACAGGAGCTCCGCCACAGGAAGCATTTCCTAATCCACGTTGCATATAGTCAAGGTGCACGACAATCTCATTTCTCGGTCTAAGGTCAAAATCATGACTTGCAGCCATAAGGTCAGCATCAGTGAAATGAAGAGCCGAGAATGCCACCTGCCCTTCTGTCTGAATCTTAAGGTTGCAACCTTTGCCATCGCTGAAGGTCACGTCTCTGAGATCTTCACGATTGCCCATAGACTGCGGCTTCACATACAGTTCGCGCATGCCGTCTACCGTAGTCGTGTAGCGGCCAAACATTGCTCCGGTCTTTCTATCGCAGTAATTTGCAAGCGGTCCACGGGCATAGTATTCAATATTCTCCAGCCCGCGTGTGAGCTGCATCGATAGTCCCATACGTCGGAGTTCTCCGGAGAGGGGCTTGAATGCGACATACATATCCACCTCCCCGTTATACCAAACCGTGTAAGTTATGTCATATCGGCACATATTCCTTGCGCTAAGGCTTGTGTTAATGATCACGCAACCGTCCCCATAACTTACATCACGGGACAACATCGAAATATCCATCGACGTATTGCTGTACTTGTCATTTTCAATATATCTGTGTGTGTCGAAGCGAGGTCCACAGCCATTATTAATAAATTCCTTCCCATTTACCAACATTGATTCAAGCGAGCCGTCCTCACCGAAAGTGTATTCAAAATTTTTCCACAACCCATAAACCACGACAGTACTTCCGGATTCATGATATTCCATAAGGTCGTGGACATCCATATCAACGAGAGGAATCTCCGGTAATGCCGGACGACTGCCAACCACAAATTGATCCACAGCAAGCTCATGACCGGCATCAGCCCATAAAGTCGACACCTTGGTCAGGAAACGTATATCAACAATCCATTCATGGTCCGGGCTAACTTCCTTGGTGTATGGAATGGTCAGAGAACCTTCGCTTTCAGGTGCGAGGCTATAATTTGTAATTATACCAGACTCAGCCGGAACACCGTCACAGAGCAAAGTCCATGCCACATCAAACTGGTCAAGATTGATAAAATCATATGTGTTTTTAAGAGACAAGGTGCGTGTAGCGGAATCAAACGACTTCATTTTCACATACTGGTAGACGTGCTTCACTTCCTGGAGCTTGGCTGATGGCTTTCTGTCGGGAGCGACTATCCCGTTGCTGCAGAAATTACCCTGATGCGGCCCTGGGAAATCATATCCTGTAAAATAGCCACGTAACGTTCCTGTCTTAATATCCTCGGGATTATATATAGCCTGATCAACCCAATCCCAAATACAACCGCCGATTATACGGTTGGAGTTTTCGATCAAATCCCAGTACTCCTTAAGATTTCCTATCGCGTTACCCATTGCATGTGCGTATTCACATACAAAATGAGGACGACTGTCGCTGCTGTTATCCTGACTGCGTAACACCGAAAGACTCGGATACATAATCGAAGTCATATCGGAATACCTCCAGTCACCCTGACCCTCGTAATGGATGATACGCGGATCAAGCTTGCGGACAGCATCATAAGTGTCGCGGAAATTCGAACCGCCCCCGCTCTCGTTGCCAAGCGACCAGAATGTCACCGAAGGGTGATTACGGTCGCGATAAACCATGCGCTCAGCTCGGTCTACGAAAGCAGGTGCCCACGAACGCATATTACTTATTGATGTATTGGCATGACATTCAATATCAGCTTCGTCCATTACATAAATGCCGAAAGCGTCAAACATCGCATACATTTTCGAAGCATTCGGATAATGGCTCGTGCGGATGGTGTTAAGATTGTTTTGTTTGAAAAGTCTCACATCCTCAAGCATCGACTCGGTAGTAACAGCTCGCCCATACAGTGGATGAGTGTCGTGACGGTTAGTCCCTTTAAAAAACACCTTCCGGCCGTTAACAAGGACTACCCTGTCCTTGATTTCAATATGTCGGAAACCATAGGGAGTGGAGAAAGCTTCGAGCTCCTCACCTTCCGTAGTTTTTAGAGTCACCACAACATTATACAGATTGGGGGTTTCTGCTGTCCATAATTTCAGTCCCGAAAGATCAGTCGATAAACTTACGACCGATTCACTGCCAGGCATTAAGCCCGACACCAGCCGTTCAGGAAGTTTTGTGACACTTTTGCCAGTGTTGTCTAAAAGTTCAACCGATGCCAACACTGATTCAATTTCGCTTCCTCGGTTAGCCACGGTAAGTTCGACATTCAATTTGCCCGACCTGTAGTCGGATGCCGCATCGAGCGAACTTGTTATATAATGGTCTCGGATAAAAGTCTCGGGTGTTGCGAACAACGTGACATCACGATAAATGCCGCTCATACGGAACATATCCTGATCTTCAAGGTAGCTGCCGTCACACCACCTGAACACCTGCACAGCAATTCTGTTTATTCCCGCTTTCACAGCTTTTGTGATATCAAATTCGTGATCTGTATTAGCAGCCTGCGTATAACCTATATAAATACCGTTCACCCAAACATATGCCGCTGAATAAATACCGCCGAAATTGACAAAGACTCGTTTGTCGTTCCAGTCCGAAGGTAGTTCGAAGTCACGCACATACGACCCAACAGGATTGATGCCGTACCCTGAATAGTCATTACGTTTACGAATGTAAGGCGGCTGATTGGCATGAGGATAGTCCACGTTGACATAAAGCGGCTTGTCATAACCCTGCATTTCCCAGTTAGACGGTACGGAAATGTCATCCCATCCTGTCACATCGAACCCCTGCTGCCAGAATGTAGTCGGCCTTTTCGATGGCTCATCAACGAAGCTGAATTTCCACACTCCGTTCAACGATATCGACCGTGAGGACTTTGCATCGACCCAGGGCCGACGAAACCTTGCTGTATCGGCCAAAAGTTCTTCACGAGTGGCATAAGGCATATATGTTGCATGTCCCGGCTCCTTGTTCTCGCTAAAGACCGTTTCATCTTCCCAATAATCACCCGGAATCGCAGCCGTTGACGGTGACACTGAAAATAAAGGCATAAATGCGACAATCAGCTTACAGATGGTGTTGCTCATGTGTAAATTACTATTAGGTATTTGTTTTTGCAGGTTAGATATTTGCAAAGTTACAAACTCTTTGGCTAATTTTGCAGAAAAATTCAAAAAACTATTACATGGATTGTGAAAATAACAGAATCCGGCCCTCATTCACCGTGTCGTTCGGCAACAGAGTGCTTCTGTTTGTCTGCATCACGGCAATCTGCTTTCTGATTGGGGCACTGTTGGTTGCGCTTGTAGCTTCAAAAGCAACAACCCCGGCTGTCCGAGTCGCAACAATTCTTCAGGACATAATGCTGTTCATATTGCCGGCTGTTGCTTTCTCCTGTATCATTACGAGAATGCCGGCACGATTCCTAATGATTGACCGGCGCCCACGTTTGCTGCCTGTGGTCATAGCCTTGGCCGCGCTATTTGCCTCTGTTCCGGCCATGAACGCGCTTGTAGCTTGGAACGAAAACTTACATTTACCTGAATCTATGGCGGCCGTAGAGCAGGCAATGCGCGACAGCGAGAATGCAGCGAAAGGAATGATTGACACTCTGATTGGCGACCGTTCAAGCGTAGGTTCACTCATCATGGCTCTTCTTATAGTTGGAGTTATGGCCGGACTGAGTGAAGAAATCTATTTTCGTGGCGGAATGCAGAGGTTGCTTGCCACAGGTCCTGTGAACCCTAATGCAGCAATATGGCTCACAGCGTTCGTATTCAGTGCCATTCATTTTCAGTTCTTCGGTTTCTTCCCACGGTTGCTGTTAGGGGCCTATTTCGGTTATCTGGCATGGTGGTCGAAGTCACTTTGGATCCCAATCATCGTCCATATGGTCAACAATATGACAGTCGTTGTCGGTGAATTCTACGGTTCGGATTTCGGCATCGGCTTCGATACCGTAGGAACCGAGAATTCGGCATCTGCAACCGTCTGGATAGTCATATCGGCAATCCTGACTTCAGCATTGCTCTATTTATTTTACCGATTGAACAATTGCAAGAAATGATCGATCAAAAAAATCTTGACATAAACCTTTACGACTATCCCCTGCCTGATAGTCGCATCGCTTCTCACCCGCTGCCTCAGCGTGACAACTGCCTTTTATTGTTGCGCGATCGCAATGGTGATCTTTCAACTCACCGATTCACCGAACTCCCCGTTCTTCTGCCACCCGGCGCAATGCTCGTCTACAATAACACCAAGGTGATAAACGCCCGACTGCATTTCCGCAAAGGTGCCGACGGGAGTGGTGCGTTAATTGAAGTGTTTTGTCTTGAACCAACCTCACCATCCGACTACGTAATGTCATTTGCCGCCGAGAACCACTGTGAATGGAAATGTTTTGTCGGTAATAGCAAACGGTGGAAAAATGAGCCATTGAAGCGGACTGTTGAGTTTGATGATGGTCGACGTGTAACGCTGACGGCTGAACGCGTCAGCCGTGAAGGCAACCATTCGATTGTCAGATTTTCATGGAACGATGAAGGTAAGGCATCGGTTAGCTTTGCCGAACTCATTGATGCTGCTGGCGAACTGCCTATTCCGCCTTATCTCAACCGCGAAACTGAGCAATCCGACCTCACGGACTATCAGACCGTATTCAGTCATATCAGCGGCTCGGTAGCCGCTCCGACTGCCGGGCTGCATTTCACCCCGGCACTCCTCGAACAAATCGATGCGGCCGGAATGGTTCGGCGCGAGTTGACGCTTCATGTCGGTGCAGGTACATTTCAGCCGGTAAAAACCGACTCGGTTGCAGAGCATGAAATGCACAGAGAATTTATATCGGTGAGCCACGAACTAATAGCCGAACTCGCTATATGCGAAAGACCGGTCGTGGCCGTAGGCACAACGTCGGTCCGAACGCTTGAAAGTCTCTATCATATGGGATGCCGCGCTGCCGCAGGACTTGATCCTACGACCGTTAGCCAATGGGAAGCTTATGATCAGTCTCATGATGTACTAAGTAAGGCCGAAGCGCTGACAGCCCTTGTGAAGTGGCTCGACGAACACAGGCTCAGCCACCTTGTAGCATCAACTCAGATTATCATCTGTCCCGGCTATCGTTACAGAGTAGTCAATGCCATGGTCACAAATTTCCATCAGCCGCGTTCCACTCTGTTATTGCTTGTATCAGCATTTGTAGGCGAAGAATGGCGAAGGATCTACGACTATGCTCTTGCCGGAGATTATCGTTTCCTTAGTTACGGCGATGCTTGTCTGCTCTATCCGGCACCCAGCTTAACGGCATTTGCTAATATTGACTAAAAGCATTAATTTTGTGCATTCAAAAATAACAAACATCAGAAAATGAATTTCGTAGAAGAACTCAAATGGCGCGGGATGATTCACCAGATGATGCCGGGCACCGAAGAACAGCTTCAGAAAGAAATGACTACTGCCTATCTGGGTATCGACCCTACGGCTGACAGTCTCCATATAGGCCACCTTGTTGGCGTGATGATGCTCAAACACCTGCAGAGGGCCGGACACAAACCCATCGCCCTTGTCGGAGGAGCCACCGGTATGATCGGCGACCCGTCGATGAAGAGCCAGGAGCGCAAGCTCATTGACGAAGAGACTCTCCGTCACAACCAAGAAGCCATTAAGCGACAGCTTGCCAAATTCCTCGACTTCGACTCCGATGCCCCCAACGCAGCCGAAATGGTCAACAATTATGACTGGATGAAAGACTATGGATTCCTCGCATTTATCCGCGACATCGGCAAGCATATCACCGTCAACTACATGATGGCGAAAGATTCGGTCAAGAAACGTCTGTCCGGCGAATCTCAACAAGGCATGTCGTTCACCGAATTCTCTTACCAGTTGCTGCAGGGATTCGACTTCCTGCATCTTTATCGTGAAAAGAATTGCAAACTCCAGCTCGGCGGTTCCGACCAGTGGGGAAATATAACCACAGGTACCGAACTCATCCGCCGAACCGAAGGCGGCGAAGCATATGCCCTCACCTGCCCTCTCATAACAAAAGCTGACGGCGGAAAATTCGGCAAAACCGAGAGTGGCAACGTTTGGCTCGACCCACGCTACACATCTCCCTACAAATTCTATCAGTTCTGGCTTAATGTGAGCGATGCCGACGCCGAAAAATACATCAAGATATTCACTTCGCTATCACGTGAGGAAATCGAAGATCTCGTTGCACAACAGGCAGCCGATCCAGGTCAGCGTCCTCTGCAGAAACGCCTGGCTCGCGAAATCACAGTGATGGTACATTCTCAGGCCGACTATGATGCAGCTGTCGAGGCTTCGCAGATTCTGTTCAGCAACAAGGCAGGAGACATCCTTCGTAAGATTGACGAGCCGACACTGCTTGCCGTATTTGAAGGTGTTCCCCGTTTCGAAGTACCCCGCAGCCACTTCGACGGAGAAGGTGTGAAACTCGTCGACCTCGTCACCGACAATGCACCCGTATTCGCTTCAAAAGGCGAAATGCGCAAACTTGTACAAGGCGGAGGAGTTTCGTTAAACAAAGAGAAAGTAACCGATCCCTATATGCCTGTGACAGCAGACATGCTCCTTCAGGGCAAATATCTGCTTGTTCAGCGTGGCAAAAAGAACTACTACCTGCTTATGGCAGTCTAACAGTTCTCTTAACTAAACCATTCTTCTATTATGAAGTATCAATATCCGACGCAGGGCACATGCTCGCGTCTAATTGAATTTGAAATAGAAAACGGCGTTATAGGCGATGTTCGTTTTACCGGAGGATGCCATGGCAACCTGCAGGGAATCGGTGCTTTGGTGCGCGGTCAACATCCCGAAGACGTGATTGCAAGGCTCGAAGGTATACGTTGCGGTATGAAACCTACATCATGCCCTGATCAACTGGCCAAAGCACTCCGACAAGCCATATCCGATTAATATCGAATAATTACAATTAAGTGGGATATAAGCACTTCTCTAAAAAAGCTTATATCCCACTTTTATTATGAATTATGCTTTAGCAGTTTAAGAATTGCTTCTACAACATAATCGTGGATTACGTCATCCGTCAATCTGTGTCCACCGATAAACACCATCTTATTCCAATAGTATCCGTCATATTCTGCCTCACAGCTTACCACTTCATCATCCGTACCAAACAATCCGTAAGTAATTGAAATCTCTCCATCTGAAAGATTATCAAATTGCCCTGACTCTACATATTTATAGTCATCGCAAAGTTCTGTCGTCACTTCAAATTCAGTAGCACCATCTTTCCTGCGCTTGAAGAATGGGACGGTTCCAATCTTGCGTCGCATAGATTCAGAAACATGAAATGAAGGATTTACCAGAACTTTCGGTACACCTCTAAGTTTCTGCGCAAACATTCCACCCATCGACGTACCGACTACAACGTCGATTTTCTCTTCAGCGACAATCCTTTTAAGTAATGCGATTGCCTCATAAGGATTTAGTGGCAGATCCGGCGATATGAAGCGACAGTTTGGCAGATACTTTTGAATTGTTTTTGCCGTCCCCGAATCCCCTGAAGAAGCAAATCCGTGAACATACAGCATATTTGCCTTTAGAGCAAGACGCTCATTGTCAAACTCCTTCGCTTCCCGTTCATGCCGCATGATTTGATATGGGTTATCAGGGTCGATACCCAGAATATTGCCCCGAGAAGGAGAGACGCGAAGGCATGCCCTCATCCTTCGAATCAAACTATCATTATCGTTATCCATATTAGCTTATTTTAGTTTTATAGCATGAAAAAAAAATCTCACAATGCATTCGTTATCTACAGAACACTCCTGTCAATCGGAAGATTGTTCTAATTCACTCTTTGTCTTATTAGCACTTCGATAATCTTTGGGGGTCATGCCGAATTGCTTGTCAAATTCACGGTAGAAATGAGATCTGTTGTTGAATCCACTTCGGAATATTATCTCCTGAACCGTTAGCGATGTCGTCACAAGAAGTTTAGCGGCAAATGTTATACGGTGAGTCTTAATAAAGTCATTGGGTGATGGCAGTTCGAGATCCTTGAATTTTCGATACAAATTACGGATGCTTACTTGCATATGTTTGGCAATCTGTTCGGTTGAAAGCTCAGAATCGTCAATGTTGCTATCTATAAATTCGACAACTTTTTCAATAAATTCTTTTGACTCTCGGTCAACGAGTTGTCCGTTAGTGTATTCAAAAGCACTTGCCGAAGAGTTGTAGTATTCTTTCAGACGCGCTTGGTTTTCGAGCAATCTGACTATCAAAGCCCTAAGATAACTTAAATGGAAAGGCTTCCCTACATATGCATCAGCACCAGAAGCAAGTCCTTCCACTTTCTCAGCACTTGTGTTTTTAGCCGAGAGTATTATTAACGGTATATGCATTGTATGCTTATTGCTCTTTATCTGCTTGGTCAATGCAACGCCATCTTTTCCCGGCATCATTACATCAGTTATAATAAGGTCTACCTTTTTGGTCTTCAGATGTTCAAGACCTTCGTCGGCATTGGAGGCCGTGATGACGTTGTATTCTGAAAGGCTGTCGGAAAGAAGAGTCAATATATCAGAATTATCATCAATGACAAGTATACTATCACGCACCTTATCATCAGTATGATTGACATCATTCGAGACGACATCCGACTGAGATTCATCGAAAATACCGAGAGAATTCTTGTCTACAATGGCAGTGTCATGAACGGATTCTTCTTGTGCAATCTCCTGAGGCGGCAAAACGACTGTAAATAATGCATATTTTCCTTCTTCGCTGGTAATTTCAATTTTTCCATCAAGCATGTCGACAAGACTGCTGCATATTGCCATCCCAAGGCCATTACGGGAAGAAAGTCCCTTTGTAGCGTTTTCTTCCACATTATCGAGAACACTGTAACGATTGAAAATCTTTTCTTTGTCAACATTTGAAATACCCTTGCCGGTATTATAAACGCTGATGACAAGATTACCATTATCTTCCTTAAGGCCAAGACGGATTATACCTCCGGAAGGGGTATATTTGAACGCATTAGACAGAAGATTGGATAAGATACGTAACACGGCCTTATAGTCGGTATTGAACGAAATACCTGAGACAATATCATTTTCAAAATTAACATTGTTTTGCTCAGCTATCACATTGAACGACTTAAAAATGTCATAGCAAAGCTCACTAACCCCCACGTTGCGGATAACGCGTCGCTTGTGTCCTGTCTCGATACGCCGAAAATCAATCAAATCCTGAATCAATGAGTTTAACCGCTCGGTATTGGATCGAATCAGTTTGATATATTTGAGCATGTAATCATCAGCATCATTGTTTGCAAGAATACGTTCACATGAGCCGAAGATAAGGGTCAAAGGTGTACAGAATTCATGGGTGATATTGGTAAAGAATCTAAGTTTTTCCTCATAAACTTCTTCTTTATGGACTTGTTCCATTTTCTGCAACTCTTGTGCCTGCTTATTCTTCTGCAAATGGACATATATACGTGACAATATATAAATAAGTCCTATGGCTAATAATGCATAAATGAGTTTTGCATAAACTGATAGATACCAAGGAGCACCGATAGTGATATTAAGTGTATATATTGGACTTTCTGCTCCCGTCTCTCGATTTATATATTTCATCTGCAGTATATAGCTACCGTAGTCGAGATGCGTGAACGAAATTGTGCTTGACGAACCGTTATTAATCCATACGTTGCCATCAAGCGTGTAATAATAAGTATAGTTGGCCGAATTCAAGAAGTCGGGAGCAGAGAACGTTACCGAAAAATAATTTTGGTCATGATCAAGACGCAAAAGATTTGCTCCATTTTCATGATATATATATTTATATAAAGGGACATCTTTCCCGGCAATACGTAATTGAATAACCGACAGATCCGGAGTAAACTTATTATCAGATCTGAAATCCGGATTTTTAGTGACGATTGCAATTCCGTCAACACCTCCGAAGAAAAGTGACTTGTCAGTCTTAAAGGATGCTCCATCACTGAATTCATTGACAGACACGCCATAATTTCTCGCAAACACACGCGATTTTTCCGTGGAAGGATCAAAACGTATTAGTCCCTGATTGGTTGAAAGCCAAAGATATCCATCGTCATCCTTCAGCATAGCATGAATAGTGTTATTCATGAAGCCATTTTCTGCTCCTACGAAAAGTTGCTCATTATCGGACTGAATTTTCAACAGCCCATAACCTGTACCAAGCCACAGAACATCTTTATCCCTTATTGCTGCGAAAACATCATTGATAGTCTTATTATGATAATCACCTTTAAGCTGGGTTGCCTGCACAAGGGTGTCATTTTCCAAAACAAAAGCACCGAATCCACGGTTGCAAAAAAGAGGACTACCATCATTGTCAAGAGCTTGAGAGAAAAAGTAATTTGAAGAAAAATTACCTTTGTCAACTGTATAATGTCTGATATCGGTCAAAACCGGATACTCATTACTACCTGAAATACTGGCTTTAAACACACCATATCCGATAGTGGCTGCAAGCAATGTTGAATCATTTGCCTCAAACACACTATGGACTCCTTTCAGATGAATGTCTCCAACATCAATAGAATGAATTTTACCGTCTGTATAGGAATAATAATTAATGCCCTCGTCGGTTGCAATCCACATAATTGGGCGCGAGCTTTTAGAAAAAGCGAAGACTGAATTGTTATGCAATTCACTGTTCTTAGTCGAATAAAGAACCTCATGACCATGTACGCGCCCTTTATCTTGGTCAAAGTCCTTGACCAGCAACACACCGTCGCCTTTTGTACCTAACCATAAATTTTTGTATTCAT
>CAZAZA010000060.1:0-18059 GCA_964489495.1 uncultured Bacteroides sp. | reverse complement strand
TTCTGGCAGACGTTCGGGCGTTTCTTCGGAGTGAACCTCAAGACTGACTATAAACCGGACAAAGACCGTAAGGACGCCATCATCGAGCGCGTGGCTACGGCTGTGGAACAAGGAATGCTCTGACACAAATCTATCATAGAATAATCAAAATATCACAATATGAAGATAATCAATTTCGCCGACACCCCGTCGCTTGTGAGCCAGTATATGGCCGAATTGCGCGACACGACAATACAGAAAGATATGCTGCGGTTCCGCCGCAACCTTGAACGCATCGGCGAGATAATGGCATATGAGATAAGCAAGACCCTTACTTACCGCGACCACAATGTCACGACCCCTCTGGGAACCGCCGTGTGTCAGGAAATCGCCGAAGAGATCGTACTCGGCACCATATTCCGTGCGGGAGTGCCATTCCACAAAGGCTTCCTCGACTTCTTCGACACCGCCGGCAACGCCTTCGTATCGGCTTACCGCAAGTACAAGGAAAAAGAAAACTTCGACGTGTACATCGAATACATCGCTTCACCGAAGCTCGACGGCAAGACTCTCATCCTCGCCGACCCGATGCTTGCCACAGGAGCGTCGATGGAACTCAGCTACCGCGCCCTGCTCACCAAGGGAACGCCGGCCAAAGTACACGTGGCTTCGGTCATTGCCTCGCAGCAGGCCATCGACTACGTGGCCCGCACATTCCCCGATGCAGAGACCACAGTATGGGCCGAAGCCATCGACCCCGAAATCAACAGCCATTCCTACATAGTCCCGGGCCTCGGCGATGCCGGCGACCTCGCCTACGGCATCAAGGAATAACCTGCGCCAGAGCGAAGCCTTCGCCGAACGTCAGGTCGGCTTGCTTCAGGCCGAATACGGCCCGGGGCGGATTGTCTGCCGCTCCAACGGAGAGTCGGACGGAGAGGAGGGTTATGCCGCGTGGCTCGAAAGCCTTGTATGCGGCCTCCTTGGCCATCCATGCCAGCAATAGCTGATTCGGAGTGCCTCCCCATTCCGTGACTTCTTCTGGGGTCAGGTATTTGTCGCGTACACGCACGAGCTGGTCACGCCATTCCTCCACATCGATGCCTATAGGCCGCTCATAGTCGACAGCGACCGCCGCACGGGTGCGTGAGTGCGAAATCGACAGATGACACGGCGCGCCTTCCACCAGAAGGCGGGGAGCACCGTCCGGCGTGTGGTCCAATTCATAATTGTCACCGAAAAGATAGTGCAGCAGGTCGCGGGTCGCGGCCTGTTCGCGGTCGCGGCGAGTGACGCCGGGTGCGATATCCGAAATCACCACACGCGTGGTGTCTATCGTCGTGTCGAGCATTATTCCCATGACCGCATAGTCTGTAATCCGTGCCAGAAATCTTCCATCACATAATCACGTACAGGCTCAAGGCTGTCGGGACTTGAGATATACGCGCCGTCGCGAAGTGCCACCGAACCGCTCACCACCCATCCCGGGCAGATGAGTATGGCAGCTGCAGGAGTTGGAATTACGGCATCTGTAGAATAGACGGTAAACGGAGCGTAATCCGACTGCGCATCCACCTTCCACATACCACGTCCCATATCGCGGCTGATACGCTCATAGCGGTTGGCCGCGACCTCCGACACATCGGATTCGCTTTTGGCAGGGGTGAACGTAAGGTAAATCGACGCCCCGCGCAGCGGATAGTCCACCGTAAGCCATACCGCTCCGTTATGTGCCGTATCGGCTGTGACCACAGTCTGACAGCTGTTCACATCAACGGCAAGCGGAAGACCGGGAGCGCGGACATATTCAGGATCGGGAAGCTGGATGCGCGGATAAGCCTCCGGGCGCGGGACCGGCCTCCTGCGGTCGTTGCAACCGACGGCAAGAATCACCAGCAGAAACAAAACAAGGCGGCACATGTCACTGAACCTGGACTTCGGGCATCACCTTGACGCGCACACTTGCTATGCGGTGCGACTGTATGTCGAGCACAAGGAAGCGGCACCGGCCATAGACCAGCGACTCCTTCTCTTTCGGAAAGTCGCCCTTTATCGCCAGAAGCATGCCCGCAAGGGTCTCACAATCCTCTGCCACCGGTTTGTACTCGTTTTCGTCAAGCTCCGTCACACGGAAGAAGTCGCCGAGCAGGGTCTTGCCCTCGAATATGAACGTGTCGTCAGGCAGGCGCTTATAGGTCTTTTCCTCCTCATCATACTCGTCGTTGATATCGCCCACTATCTCTTCAAGCACATCTTCGAGCGTGACTATGCCGCGTGTGCCTCCAAACTCGTCGATCACCACGGCCAGATGTATGTGGCGACGGCGGAAATCCTCAAGGAGGTCGTCGATCATGCGCGATTCGGGCACATAGTACGGCTCTCGCAGGAGCGTGTGCCAGTCAAACCGGCTGTTGTCGCTCCCGATATATGGCAGCAGGTCGCGGGCGTAAAGTATCCCTTTTATGTCGTCCTGCGACTTGTCGCACACCGGCAGGCGCGAGTAGCCGCTCTCCACGACCACCTTCATCACTTCGTCGAACGATGCCGAATAATCGATGTCGGTGATATCCACACGCGGAGTCATCACCTCGGAGGCAGTCGTGTCGCCGAAACGCAGGATGCCTTCAAGCATCTCCTTCTCGTCAGATGCCTTTACGTCGGTTATTTCGAGAGCCTGCGATAGTTCGTCAGTAGTGACAGTCTGCACTTTCTTGGTGACCACCTTGTTGACTATCACCGAGCTGCTGACCAGCAGCGACGACAGCGGGTAGAGCAGCTTGCTCAACGCCGTTACGCCGGGAGCCGCAAACTGCGCCCACTTCATATTGTATGAATTGGCATAGAGTTTCGGCAATATCTCGCCGAACAGCAGGATGAGGAAAGTCAGGAGCACGGTCTGTATCAGGAAACTCCATATTTCCGACATTCCGGTAAACACCGGCCCGAGGCCGTAGTTGATCAGAATGACTATAGTGACGTTGACAAGATTGTTGGCTATGAGTATTGTTGCCAACAAACGTTCGGGAGCCTGCAGCAGGGCGAGTACCTTCTCTCCGCGGCGGCTCGAAGCGAGCTGGTCGCACTGAGCCGGGGTCAGCGAGAAAAACGAAAGCTCGCTGCCCGACACAAATCCCGAAATCAACAAAGCCACTCCGGCAAAGACTAACGCTATAATCTGGTCGATGCCAAACGAATTAATGGTCAGGCCTATGGCCGATATGATGCATAATAGTGGGTCGGCAGGCGGTAAAGGGTCTATATCCATAGATAGTAATCGGAGTATTTTCGCACAAAGTTACGCATTTTTTCACGTCTCCGTTTTGTGTCAACATGTTTTTTTTGTAGTTTTACCGAAATTTTCAATGACCAGTCACAATATGGAACATCTGATAAGCAGGCTTAAGGACCGCCGTTTCTGGGGCAGCCTCATAGCCGTCGCAGTTATGGCTCTGATAGCCATAGTCTATTTCTATCCCGACGCAGTGGAAGGCAACGTGCTCCGGCAGCACGACATGCAGCAGGGAGCCGCCATAGGTCAGGAGGCCGTGGCTTTCCATGAGGCCACAGGCGAAACAACCCGATGGACCAACTCTCTCTTCTCGGGTATGCCCACTTTCCAGATTTCGCCGAGTTATCCGTCCAACAGTCTGTTCGGATGGATCAGCACCGTCATGGGTCTCGGGCTGCCGTCGCCGGCAAATATCCTGGCAATGATGATGATCGGGTTCTTCATCCTCATGCTTTCCATGAAGATGAGGCTTCCGGTGGCCCTTATCGGAGCTGTGGGATATGCTTTCTCGACATATTTCATAATACTTATCGGAGCCGGACATATCTGGAAGTTCGTCACGCTCGCCTATATTCCACCGACAATAGCCGGCGTGGTTCTCTGTTACCGGGGTCGTTATCTGGCAGGCGGAGCGTTGGCCGCTCTGTTCGCAATGATGCAGATTGCCAGCAACCACGTGCAAATGTCCTATTATTTCCTCTTTGTAATACTCGGTTTCGCCATAGCCTACCTCGTGACAGCCGTGCGCGAGAAAAAAACGGCACAGTGGTTCATCGCCACAGGCGTGCTTGCCGTGGCCGGGGTGCTTGCCGTGACCGCCAACCTGCCGAGTCTTTACAACACATATGAATACTCCAAAGAGACTATTCGCGGGGGGCATTCCGACCTCACTCCGGTGAGCGGCCCCGCCCATAATGCCGGCGGACTCGACCGCGAATACATCACCCAGTACAGCTACACTCCCTCGGAGACCTTCACCCTGATGATACCCAACGTTAAGGGCGGAGCGACAATGAAACCCGAAAAGGGAAGCAACAAATACATGAGCCTCTACAGTCTGCCTGAGACACAGGAACTCGTCAAGTCAGGTAACCTTCCGTCGGACGCGGCCTACTATCTGCAATATGTGCCTCAGTATTTCGGAGCACCCGAGGGTACTAACGGCCCTGTGTATGTCGGAGCTTTGATCGTGGCTCTTTTCATTCTCGGATGTGTCATAGTGCGCGGCCCGATGAAGTGGGCTCTGCTGATCCTGACCATATTTTCCATACTGCTTTCGTGGGGAAGATACTTCATGGGGCTGACCGACTTCATGATCGACTATATGCCGATGTACGCCAAATTCCGCACCGTCGAGAGCATCCTGGTCATTGCCGAGTTCTGTATGCCCGTACTCGCTATGCTCGCGCTCAATCAGCTCGCCAAGGCTGGCCGCGAGGCATGGAGCCGCTATGGGCGAGCATTCTGCTGGTCGTTCGGCTCGGTGGCAGTTCTCTGCCTGCTCGGCATATTCGCCCCGAGCATCTACGGGGCAGTCGCCCCCGAGCATGAAATGCAGGGAGCGATGGCACAGCTTTATGCGTTCGCACCGCTGCGTTCGGCCATCGAGCAGCTGCGATTAGGCATGGTCAGCGCCGACTCGCTCCGCAGCTTTATAGTTGTGGCCGCCGGCGCGGTAATCGTCTGGCTGTTCATGAAGGGTAAGCTGAAGGCTATGGCCATGTTCGCCCTCGTGGCCGTGGTGGTCGTGGCAGATCTCTTCCCCGTCAACAAGCGTTATCTCGACCACGACAGTTTTGTCCGTAAGCCCCTTGTCGGTGAAAGCCGTTTCCCCATGACCGAAATCGACAGGGCAATCCTGGCTGATACGGCTATCAACTACCGGGTGATGAACATACCGCAGTTCTGGGACGCAGCCCCGTCCTACTACCATAAGATGATCGGTGGCTACCATGCTGCGAAACTCACCCGCTATCAGGACCTGATCGACCGCCATCTGTCGCATTTCGTCGACGGACAAGGTGTCGACTCGGTCGACATCGAAGTGCTCAACATGCTCAACGCCCGGTATCTTATCACCGATTCGGCTGCCTACCCCAACCCCGACGCAATGGGCAACGCATGGCTCGTCGACAAGGTGAACTATGTCGACGGCGCTGACAGCGAGATGAACGGTCTTTCAACCGTCAACCTGCGTCGCGAAGCTGTGGCCGACCGCAAGTTCTCCGACATACTCGGCGAGGGTGTGACAAAGCAACCGGGCGATACTGTGTATGAGACCACTTATGCGCCCAACCAGCTGCGATACCACATCAACACCGCCAACGGCGGAGTGGCCGTATTCTCCGAGGTCTATTTTCCATGGGGCTGGACAGCCACAATCGACGGACAGCCGGCCGAAATCGGACGCGTAAACTATCTGCTCCGCGCAGTGCGTGTGCCGGCCGGGAAGCATGAAGTGGTTATGCGTTTCGACCCCCGGTCGCTGCACACCACCGGCACAGCCGCCACCATAGCTATCATCCTTATCTACATCGCAGCCCTGTCGGCCTTTGCCGTGTGGGCATTCGGTGTCAGAGACCGTCGTAAAAAGGAGGAGATTAAGAATGCGGCTGTTTAGACGTATGCTCGCCGGCCCGCTCCGCTACAGGTGCAGCGGTGGGTTCGGTGTGCACTCCCCTTTTGCCTATTCATTTATCACCGACGTTCTGCGCGAACGCCGCTACGGATACTATGCCTATGAAACGGTGAAGGGCGGACGCATGAGGCTGTGGTTTCGTCTGGCATGCCGCTTTCAGCCGTCGACCGTAGCCGCACATGGAGCCGACCGCTGCGAGCTGCTGCATGTCGCCTCGCTCGCCTCGCCCGGATGCCGGGCAGCCGATGCCGGGGCGCAGCTACGCTATGAGGAATCGGCCGAGGGTGTCACCGTCTGTCGTGGCGAAACGCTCATGCTGGGGCATGTATCGGCCGATGACCTGCGCAGGCTTTTCGACACCATCGATTATGGCATGTGTTTCGCCAACAATTCAGGCATGGCCGTGATAGTCGCGCATCCCGGGCTGCCGCACCAGCATTTCGACCTTTTCTTCTGATGGCACTCCGCGAGATAAGCGACATCAAGTCGATTTTGACCGATTACGAGGCTTACCTGTTGCTTGAACGCGGACGTTCGGACAACACGCTCATGGCCTATGGGGCCGATGCACGACGTTTTCTGGCATGGCTCGCGGGGAGCGGTACGACCCTGCGTGAGGTCACTCTCGACACTCTTGGCGATTTTCTTGCCGATCTGCAGTCGGTAGGCATCGCCGACCGATCACAGGCCCGCATAGTGTCTGGTGTGAAATCTTTTTTCAAATACCTGCGCCTTGAAGGATACATCGACGCAGACCCGAGCGTTCTGCTCGAAAATCCACGCCGGGGGCAGCACCTTCCCGAGGTGCTGACGGTGGAGGAAATCGACGCCATGATCGATGCCATCGACCCGGAGTCGAACGAGGCTGTGCGCAACCGCGCCATTATGGAAACGCTCTACGGCTGCGGGTTGCGTGTAAGTGAGCTTGTAAATCTCGAAATCAGCCGCGTGCATTCCGATATGGGTTTCCTTGATGTGACTGGCAAAGGAGACAAACAACGCCTCGTGCCCATGTCGCAGGTATCAATCGACTGTATCGCCGACTACATGGCCGAACGCCGATTTATGCAGGTGAAGCCCGGCGAACAAAACATTCTTTTCCTCAACCGTCGCGGAAGACGCCTCACCCGTGTCATGATTTTTTACATCATCAAGGATCTCGCCGCAAAAGCCGGGATAAGGCGGTCGATCTCGCCGCACACGCTGCGCCACTCCTTTGCGACACACCTTCTCGAAGGCGGGGCCAACCTGCGTGCCATCCAGATGATGCTCGGCCATGAAAGTCTGGCCACCACCGAAATCTACCTGCACCTGGACCAGTCCTACCTGCGCGACGCCATCCTCTCCTGCCACCCCCGCAACCATCCCCGCCAGCGTCTATAACACAGGCCTAAGGATGTCAGAGGCGGATGACTACTTTGCAAGAGGCTACAGTCCCGTCAGGAAGAATACCTGACACTATGTAGCAGCCGGAGGGCAGGCTCGCGTCCGATGAGTATTCACAGCCGCTTATGCCGAACACCCTCACGCCCGTAACATCATCAGCAACTATGATGCGTCCGTCAGCGTCGACGGTGACTTCAAAGGGTTGATGCCCGACGGTGTTTGAAGCGATTGATGTCGAGCCAACATATTCGTTGTATTTCTCCATCCCGGCATTCAGGACGAAATTTTCGCGAAGGTCCTCTTTGTCGACCTTTGCCAATATGGCGATGACCTCGCATTTCGAAGCATCCCACTCGGGATTTATGGCCACACTCTTATAGTCAATCGTGAAATTACCCTCTTCATCCACATCGATTATATCGCCAAGATTATCTGAAGTGTACTGATGGCGTATCACACCACGGTGACGAAGCCGTTCGAGAAGGTCGGCGGGCGCACCGTCAGGCAACGGGTCGAGACCTAACTGTTTGTATTTCGATAGCGGGATACTGTCCTCAACGAGATATACCGACAGACGAATCCGGTCAATAAAGTCAAGAGCGGCCCTGCCGATACGTCCCTGTATACGGCAGCCTCTCGACAGACCGTCTCTCACCTCGCTGACCAAAAGCCGTGCATGGGCCGGATAGGTCATGGCTTTCCGCAGATTGTCGATATAGGGCTGGCTGGACGGGACTGACGCACCCGACACCGGAAGTGTCGAGCCTTCGAAAACGCGCCTGTCATACATTACAGCCGGATTGTAAGTGCCTCCGTCACCAAACAAGTAGAGAAGCGACTCGTCGCATGGCTTTGTCAGTATGTCGTTGACGAAACCGGCATGACGGGCCACATAGGCATATGGATGAGCCCACGATTCGAGAGCCTCATCAAGATAATATGCCATAAAGGGACAATTGCTGCAGGCCAGACCGGTAAATTCCTCGATGAGCGGGATGCGGTTGAACACGTCCGACGACACATACAGACTATAGTACTCCTTGCGCGACTTCTTGCTGTCGGAGCCGTTGACCGCTGTGGCCGTGACATATACCGGCACGCTGCTCCCCTCCAGGGCCGGCGCACGCAGAGTGCAGTCGACATTAGCCGAGCCATAGGCGGCAATCGGTGTCGCGAACTCTGCCACGCCGTCGGAAAGCATATTGCCGTCGGAATCGTACGAGGCATAGCTGACCGAAGTGACCGGCTCAGGTCCCTGATTGTGGATATGCAGCACGCATCCGTATCGGGCATCAGGCACCACCACCATAGGCATTCCCGAGACACCGGTCATGACATGCCCTGACATAACCGAATCATCGCCGTCTACAACGGCCTGGATCATCAGGCAACCGTGATCGGAATACTCCTCCCACCCCTTACGCCCGGGGTTGATCAGGCAACTGCCGGAGATACTGACACGTCCGCCGGCGGTATAAGACGCCAAAGGGTACGGATCGCCCTGGGTCTCATAAACCTGATAACCGATATATATGGGATCGCTGCCGATTTCAACCGGGGAGTCGAGCTGCACGGTATTCCAGCCGGCAACGAAGTCGGCCTTGGTCATGGACGCGACAGCATCGAGAGTACCCTGATACACCCTTATACCGGAAAAACCTTTGCGTGCCTGCTTGTAGTCGGATCGAAGATAGCACCTTACAGCGGTAATCCTGCGCCCGGTAAGATCTGCAAGCAATGGGTCGGTGGCCGGGTCAAGCTTTATGGCGGCCTCCATCATCGAATTCTTGCCCGTACCGACAGCATTGATTTCGTCGGCCGAAACTTCGAGTGGCGCGTAGCCGTAGTAACCCTCTGCCGACGCGGAGGCGTGACAGAGGGTTAAAGTTGCGGCGATAGCCGCGATTGTGAGATATGGTTTCATAAACCGTGACTTTTAGCGGACCACTACTTTCGAGGTTGCCACACCGAATGTTCCGGTCAACCTGACGACGTACACACCGCAGGAAAGCCCCGAGGCGGCGACATGACGGCCATTGACGTCATACACTTCCAGAGTGTCGTAAGCGCCGGCAACCGTTACGCGGCCGTCAATGACGCTGACACGCGGAGCATCCGCTCCGACCGACGCTATGCCCGATTTCATGAGCGGCGTTTCGGTTGAATTAAGCACTTCGCGACTGAAACGGCCGTTAAGCGGCGACCTGTTGACGAACGCCACGACACGCATCTTGCCGGTATTCCAATCCGGCTCGAGATCGCCCGTGAACGTAACCTTGTATGAACCGTTGTCCAACTGGAGGATGTCGCCGTACATATCTGTGAGCTGCAGACGTATCACATCGTTGTGCACAAACCGGCCATTGTATTTCTCCATCGACTCGTCATCGGGGAATTCCTGGCTTGTCGACTCTATGCCGTCCTCGACCAGATATGCGGTGAGGTGCAGAGGCTCGCCTGCCGGCAGCACATCCGGTTCGATTTCCCCCTCGATGTCAACTGTGAAACGGTTTCCGTCAACCGATGGGTTGACATTGACCGAGGCAAAGGTCGGAACCGACAGCACACTTTCGTAGAGCGCACCCACGGCATATGGATAAATGAAAAAGAAAGCTACTCCCGCATCGCCCGGACGGACTATGGGGTTACCGGTTTCAAAACTGCGGTCGGCTGCCATGACCGGGAGGAAGACTTTCGACTTGTCGCCATCGACAAAGTCGACAAGCAACTGCAGGTCCTCGTTGTCGACATCCTTATCAAACTCGTGGTATTGCATAAACTGGTCGTTGACGTGATGGGCTACTATCGACATGCGGTCGCGGAATCCTTCGAGACCGGGAACAAATACGTCGTCGGTATATGGAACGGTGCGATATTCCGACTCGCTGACCCAACGCTCAATAAGCGGACGTCGAGTGTATCTGGAAGCGACTTCGGGCGTGATTCCGACAATCTTTACGGTCATCCCCTTCTCGTCGCTGCATGCCTGGCCGTTGACCGACACAAGCTTCACGGTATGACGGCCGTTTCCGAGTACGGACATCTCAAACTTAAACTGGCCGGTCGAGGCCTGCGGGATTGCATTTTCACCGAAGTCAATCGAGTCGACCTCCGACGTATTGCCGCAGGTGACGCTGTACTTGATTCTTTCGATAGAGTTCACACCGGTGTTTTCAAGCACCATCCAGGCCTCCGACGGGCTGCCGATAACCTTCATTTCTCCGGTGCAGATGTTCGTTATCTCAGCCTTGTCACTGAATTCTTCACCCGAAGCCTGTACTATGGCCGAAAGCAACAGCTTGCCCTCGGCCGAGCACTCTGTCCATATTATATTGCCGTCGCCGTCACGCTCCGAGGTCACGCCCATATACTGCGACTCGGCAGGCTGTGTCGTGGCCCAGCATGCTGTGGCAAGCCATGTCTTTTTTGAAACCCAGGGTATGCGGCCTCCGATAAACAGGTCTGAACCGTCAATCACGAGCGGCTCGTCAAAGAGTATGATGTTCCAGCCGTATTTTGCCACGCCTTTACCGGTGACAAGGTTTTTGCCGTTAAGCTCCGAGCGCACGAACGCTTCGATATCCGATTCAATAGCCTGGTCGCCCATACTCATGCCGAGGCGCATGCCCACGACCTTGGCATCCTTGTATGAGGCAAGCTTGGCCGCCTCGATGCGCAGCACAAACTCGATTTCAAGGTCGGTATCGGAGTTATTGGTGAATCCGGTGTATGGCCATATGTCTTCCTGCGGGTTGCTGTAACCCACAAGCACGCATTTGCTTAAGTCGACCGACGGAGACTGTTGCGGGGCCGGGAAGCCGGTTCCGGCTGCCGAACCATGGCTGAAGACCTGTGTCACCGCTGTGGCCGGGGTAAAAGCCGACAGCGTCACGGCTGCGATAGCCGAAATGATCTGAGTGTAAAATTTTCGCATAAGCATAATTGTTTTATTGATTGGATTGATATTAAGCATTCTCTTTTGAGCCGGCAGACGGCTCATCTGCGGCAAAGTTAAATCAATAATTTGTAATCGACAATATTTTTGTCGACAAAAATCAAATAATTGCAGAATTTTGACAACAACGTCAGCGGCGGCGCGCCTTACCGGCGAGCACCCTGTGTCCGATACGGCAATAGAGGCATTTGCGCTGCTCGCAATAGCAGCGGCGCATCTGAATGACCGCCTGCGAATCGGCGGCGCATCCCACACGTATGCCGGCCGCCGCGAACATGCGCGTCACCGCGTTGTTTTCGGCCGGAAGCGAATGCATAAGGTCAAGCGCCCTGTCGCTAAGCTCGGGGTTGCCGTGGGCAAGCCCGTAGGCATACACCAGCGGAACTACGGCGTTGATTATGACTGTGGCGACCGTGGCCGGGCCCATCACAGCCGGAGCGGCCGGGACGCCGGGCTCGGCAAACGTGTAATGTGCGCTCCAGAAGCTGTCGGGAGCCTTGTCGACCCAACGGCGTGCGGCCGCTAACGGATCGGCATCCCTCGCTATGTCGATTGCCCGCGACATCAGCCTGGTAGATTCCTGAAGCATGCGGCTCAACTGCGCCACACGGCGATGGGGGAATCCCGCCGGACGCATTCGCGACATCTTCCAAAGGATGCCTTGTGGCTGCACAAGCCCGAATTTGGCACGGAGGAAGGCATATTCACGGCGCAACGAGTCGGCATATGTGCCTGCCGGCGCATCGTCGAGCAACCTCGCCTGACCGAACATGAGCGCGTCGGCCATCACCGACGAGTCGCGGTGACGGGCCACCACCTTGAGCGGAAGACTCAGGGCCGTGCGCTCGAACATGTCGCCGTTTATGCCCGAACCGAACGAACGCGCCACGGCGGCAAAAGCCGCCTGGTCCCAGTCGCCGCCGCAGAGCGACAGGTAACCTTCGATCCGGTCAACCTTGTCGTTAAGCCGTTCAAAGGCAAGCGCGTCAAGCCAGTCGCGCACATATATGCTGTCGATACCGGCCAACTCGCCGGCACAGCTCAGGTGTCTGTCGTCGCAAGCGCCCCCTACCAACAAACCGTAGTCGCGGCTAAGGCCGGGCGAACAGGGCATTCTCATCTGCGGCACTTTTTCGCCCCCGCCAAGGGTTATCGCCGCGTCGTCGACATCCACCACATGCAGTATGACATTGTCGTAGGCGGCATCGCCGTCATGCCCGTGGCGGTGCCAGTCACTCGCCCGCACGTGTATCTCGACATTGCCCACCCATACTTCGCCACCGATCGAAACCTTGGCGTTGAAGAAATCAGGGCCTGAGTCGCTGTTCGGGCGACCCGGGTCGATGACCTGCACGGGACGGCCGTCGGTAGTGACCATGTCGGGTTGAAGCCACAGACGATGACACCATATGTACTGCATGAGCTTCTCCATGGCGCGGCTTTTGTGTTTACGCCGGCGAAGTTACAACATTCTGTGTATTTCAGCAAACTAATCGTCAGTTTGTTGCTCATGATATTTCCTGACCTCGTCCGACAGGTCGAACACAAACGACCTGCCTGTCTGCGAGCACACTATTCCCGCACCCCCTTCGACATTTGTGTATATCGCCGTGGGTTCGGCAAAACCTATATCCTCAAGGTCGCCGTTCAGGCCGTTGTATTTACGGCTTATCGACATTATGTAGGAATAGTACTCACGCGATATGGAATAGAAGCGGAAGCTGTCCTCATACACCGGTCTGCCTGTTGCCGGATCCTGGGGCCATTCCCAATTGCCTAACAGGCCGTAACGCGAATAAAAGTCGAGGGTGAATGTGCGCCCGTTTATTGACCGGTCGGAAAACATCAGCAGGTAGGAATCGGAGTAGTCGAGCACAGCGTCGATAATCGAGTTTGTCTCGCCGAAAATACCGTCGCCGTCGGTCGCCACACGCCGGCCGGCCAGCAGATAATAGTTCTCCTCGTCGCCCGGATCGGTGAAGGTGAGGCGGTAACGGGCTGTGATAGCGTCCTGAAACTTCATTGTGCCGTCGGGCATATACACTATCGAGTAAGGGTCGGGGGCTATACTGCATTTCATTTCGATCGAGTCGATCATCAGCTCGTGTGGCACTTCGGTGTATCCGGTCACACGGCCGTAACGCCGCGTGATGGCCTCGACCCTCACGCGGTCGCCGGGATGCACACGGTAACCGCTTACGAACGCCTGCGCCGCCGTGTCGTAGGCGAGCTCTGTCGGCCCGGCATCGTTGACCCGCATCGACACATGCGAGTCGGCAAGCGAGACATCGGAAGGCCGGTCCTGGCCGAAAGGCCATGAACGGGTTACCGATGCCGACACGGTGGAGTCGGCTGTGAGCATCAGGTTGATTACAGCCACCGGTTCGGTCTCTATCTTCGGATCAAAGTCTTCGGTGCAGGCGGCCAGAGTCATGAACAGGGCACATCCGACGGCGCCCCTGTAGCGATTGAGATGAGTTAGAATAGCCATGTGTAGGATACTGACGGGATTAAAGGAAATAGTTTAAGCTTCTGGAATTGGTATTGCGAGGGGTTGTCGAGATCTTCACGCTTTTTGCGGATGGTGATGGTATTCATTTTGCAATAGGCATTGTACAACGAGAATGTCCAGTAGCCGTGGCGCGTCGAACGCTTTGCCGACAGGTCGAGACGATGATAGAACGGCAACCGATAGTTGTTGGGCGAGCCGGGAAGGTCGAGCGATCCGTCCGCGCCCCATATCCAGGGCATGTCGGGAGTATGCAGCATGTCGTAATCCTGAGTCGACAGGGTGATTCGGTTGCCGCTCATGCCGGTCCATACCGCGTTCAGGTCCCAGCGGCTGTTGATGCGCCAGTTTACAAGTATGTTGATTTTGTGACGGTTGTCGAAACGCGCCGGATAGCGATGCCCCCTGTTGCGGTCGGCAAACTGGCGGTAGGCCCACAGGAGCGAATAGGCTATATGTCCGGTGACACGCCCCACCGTGCGCGACAGCAGCAGGTCGATGCCGTAAGCCCGTCCTTTGCCCGAACACAGCCGTTCGTGCCACGGGGCTGTCTCGGGTATGATGTAATAGTCATACCTGTAGTCGACTATGTCGCGCATGCGCTTGTAGTAAGCCTCGGCCTCAAACACGAAACTGCCGCCTGGGTTCCACGCGGCGCCGATGGCAGCCTGGTCCGACCTCTGCGGCTTAAGGGCGCCGTCGACGGGCACCCATTGGTCGGTGGGCAGGCTGATCGAGCTTTCGGTGAGCTGGTGTACATACTGGCTCATCCGGGCATACGATGCCTTGAGCGAAAAGTTATCGGCAATACGCCACCGCAACGCCAGGCGCGGATCGGCCACTGCATGGAAATTGCCGTTAGTGGCAAACAAGCCGATATTCAGTCCTATGTCGGCGCGTAATGCGTCGGAAATGCGCCAGTCGTCGGAGGCATACACCGAGGCCTCATGCGACCTTACCCGCGATAACGAGCGGGTGAAAAGGCTGTCTCCGTCAAGCGTGACAAAGCTGCTTGAATAATCGCGCGGGGTAAATCGATGGAGAGTGTATGTGGCGCCGAATTCCACCTTATGTTCGCTTCGGGGCGACCACTCCATATCGGCCCTCAGTCCCCAGTCGGATATGTTGTTGGCCATGCGGTTGGCATACCGCGAGCTGTAGACGAGCGAATCGGGCTGTTCATATCCGGTGACATCGTCAGTCGTGCGCTGCAACGTCGAGCTGTGATGGTTGAACGACGCTATCACCCGGCTGTAAAACCGGTCGTTGACCGCATATTCCCAACCGGCCGAAGCCACAACGTTGCCCCACCGCAGGCGCTGGCGGTCATGATAGTCCTCGTAGAGTGTCTCTGTACCGGCCATATGCATTTTCGATCCACCCTTCAGAAAGTCTTCTCCCCAATATGCCGACACGTACCCCCGCGACCGGTCGTTGAAACGGTGCGTTATCTTTGCGTTCATGTCCGAGAAATTATACAGGGCTTCGGTGTCTTCCCCATCGTCGTTGTTAGCATTGACTATGGCAAGGATCGGCCTGGCTATCAGGTCGTACCAGGTACGGCGTATCGCGAAGCTGTAGGATGTACGGCCCCTGACTATCGGGCCGTTGATGTCGAACGCCCCCGAAGTCAGTCCGACCCGTGCCGACCCGTGATGGGCGGTCAGGCTCCCTTCCTTGGTATTCACCTCTATCACGCTCGACAGCCGTCCGTTGTAGCGGGCGGGAAACGATGTCTTGTAGAACTCAACGTTTTTGATCAGCGACGAGTTGAAAGCCGAAAGGAGGCCGGCCATATGGTTGACCTGGTAGACCGGTACATTGTCGAGCATAAACATGTTCTCGTCATTATTTCCCCCGTGCACATACATGCCTGCAAACCCTTCGATACCGGCCGAGACACCCGGCTGGAGCTGTAGCGTCTTCACCACGTCCGACTCCCCGAATATCACCGGTGTGGCGGATATTGTCGTTCCCTGAAGCTTTATGTGGCCGATACCTGAAGAACTGACAGGCGATTTCAGGGCATCGGCGGTCACCACCACCTCGCCGAGGAGGTGCGAGCCGTGCATGTCGAAATCGAGCCTGCGGCCGCCATTCAAATCCAGAGGTCCGGTTGTGACGGGCTCGAAACCCGGATACTGCACTCTGAGCGAGGTCTGCGCCGACGGAGCGACCTCGATGGTATAGAAGCCCGAGGTATTGGTTGTGACCGATGTATGCGTGAGCGAGTCGGAGACAACCGCCCCTATAAGGGCCTCACCTGATCCGCCTTCTCTGACAAAGCCGCTGAGAATCACGCGCGACTCACGTCGGGCGTGATCCGTCGGCTCAGAGCGCAGCGTCACGTTGCGTCCTGACCGCGTCCACTTGATGCCGGTGCCGGCAAAGAGTGTGTCGAGAGCCCGGTCAAGCGGACAGTCCTGCAACTGCACATCCACTGTGCGTCCGGCAAGGATGGCCGGGGAGTAGATGTAGTTAAGCCCCGTCTGTGCCACCACCATGCGGAACGCCGTCTCCAGCGGCATGCGGTCGGCATGCAGGCTGACCGATGTGCCGGGTGTGGACGCAAACAACGCTGCCGGCGCGGCAAGCGCTCCGACAAAGCATGTTCGGCATATATTCATACCTATAGATTTATGATTGTTATATCTGTGTCAAGCAATGAGTTCAAAAGGGCGGCAAGCTCGTCGGGAGAGCCTTCGAATGCGAGAGTCACGTGGGGGTCGCTTGCAGGTATATTGCGCAACCCCACTCCGTACATGCCGGCAAGATGGGCTGAAAGGTCGCTGAGCGACATATCCGCGACATCGACTGAAACGGTCAGCCGTCCGCGGGTAACCACCACTCCCCGTGAATCGGCTATCGCGCTCATGCCACGTGTAAGCACGGCGTTTCCGTCCGGATTTGCGACGCGCACACACCCGCTTGTGACAGCCACCGTCACCGAGTCGACCCTATGCTCGTTGACGCTGAATTCCGTGCCGAGCACCGTCACCGTGGTCGTTCCCGACACCACGCGGAACGGTTTTTTCTCGTCGCGTGTGACCGTCAGGAATGCCAAACCCTTGAGCATCACCCTGCGGTCGTTGCCGTAAGTCTCCGGGTCGTATGAAAGGGTAGAGCCGGCCGACAATTCCACTTTTGTCGAATCGGGCAGGAAAAAGGTCGACTGCGGGCCCTGTTCGGCCACCAGCACCATGTCGGCCGGGCGGTGCGTCCAGGGATGCTGCCACAAGCCGATGGCTATGAGTATTGCAGCAGCCGCGGCCACCGATCCCCACCAGGGCCAGCGCCGCGAGGGGCGGAATCCGGAAGCCCGCATACCACGGCGGGGATCAAACGCACCCCGCCGGTAGTACCGGGTCACGAAGCCGAGACTCCGTTCAAATATATGATTACCGTGCATCATTGCCTTTAATTGTTTTGTAGATATGATGCCGTCACAGTCAAATCCCCCTATCCGTTCTTAAAAAAACAGCAGAATCATTCGGTCGGTGCCGCGCTCCGGCCCGAGTGACTCACGTAGTATGCGCAGGGCCTTGGTCATCTGGTTCTCGACCGTCTTGACCGAAATGCCTAATTCCGACGCTGTCTCGGCATACGACAAGCCGTCGCGCTTGCATGCCAGTAGCACCTGGCGGCAGCGCTCCGGAAGGGCGTCGACCGCCGACCAAAGCCGTGCATCGCGCTCCGACAGCTCCACGGCCTCATCGCTCACCGCGCCGTCATCGTCGGCCAGCGACATTGCATCCGGCGAGTCGAGCGACAGCGATTCGTGCTTGCGACGCTCGCGCATCAGCACGCCATTGCGGACAGCCCTGTACATGTATGGTTTGAAAGCCTCAATCTCAACCCCTTCGCCTATCTTGGCCCACGCAGCGGCAAACGCCTCCTGCACAACGTCTTCGGCGGCATCGACATCGCCGAGCATACGAAGGGCATACATGCCGAGCGGCTTGTATAGCGACACAAAATAATTTTCAAACTCACGACGGTTCATCGTTGCAAAATTACGAAAAAACCACATGTTTCAGAAATAAAGCAAAAAAATCAGGCCGAAAGTTGCATCATACGAAAAATAACTGTAACTTTGCACCCACAAAAGCCAACCGCCCAAACCCAAGGAAAGATGCCGGAGCGGTCGATCGGGACGGTCTCGAAAACCGTTGTACCCTTACGGGTACCCAGGGTTCGAATCCCTGTCTTTCCGCAAATTAGCTTGATTACCAAGCATTTGCAAAATCTACACCCAATATTACACCCAGAAACGGCAGTAATATTGGGTGTTTTGTTGGCATCA
>CAZAZA010000059.1:0-18103 GCA_964489495.1 uncultured Bacteroides sp. | reverse complement strand
ATCTAAGGTGCTGCGCACCAATGTATAAAGTCTCAAAAGTGTCAAAGATGGAAAGATAGCCACAATAAGCTTAACAACGAAAAGATGTTACAAAAACATATCTTAAAATGTGTTAAATGTAGCTGTAATGAGACGGCTTCGTAACAATAAGGGCAAGGGCACCGACTTCTCAGCCGACGCCCTTGTCGTTCAATAGGGAAATAGACGTTTACGTACCGGCATGTGACGGCCGGTTGTTCTGGTTTGAATAAGATGGATCAACAGGTGTGAGCCGAAGTAAAATTTGTGCATAAAGCCTTTGACGTCGCGCCATTCAGTGGCGCGGATTTGAGCTAACGCTTCCTTATGTCCGGCGCCGCCGTATAGGTGGCGGAGCCGTGTCCTGCAATCCTGCATTTCTGCTCCGTGTGCCTCAGCCTGTTTTTCTGCTTGTGGAGCATCGCGCGGTTTGCGGGCACGGATCACGTTGAGAAAACTTCGTGGGGCCAACGGGGCGGTTATCGTATTAATACAACAAAGTTTGAAGGGAATAAGTTGCATGTTGGACATGCATTGACTAATTTTGCGAGATGAAACAGCATAGAGACACGTTGGTGCTTATTACAGGCGAACCGCCGGGAAAGTCACTGACCGAAGAGGTTTTCCTTGCTCCCGAACTCCCGGTTCTTGCAAGACGATTCGGGAAGGTGGTAAGGATGTCGCTGCAGGATCAATTCGGGAAGGGGAAGCGTCTGGCGGCCTCATTCGACCGTGTCGCCATAGGCGCGACGGTCAGAGCCCGGGGAGAACATTCCTCATTGCTTCGGGCCAACTCGTTCGGAGCGAGGGCTGCTATGTGGCGTGACCGCTTTGCCTCGATGATCGCGGAGGGGGAGATAGATCCGCAACGTACGCTGTTTTACACTTTTTGGTTCGATTCGGCCACGGCCGGCCTCGCGCTCCTGTGCGGCAATTATCCGCTATGCATTGTGAGCCGTGCACACGGTTACGACATAAGGGAAGAGCGTTCGCGCTGGCTTAGGGACATTATGCTCCGGAACATCACGGCTCTCTATCCGGCATGTGAGTCGTCGACGCGGCTATTGTCGCGGCAGTGGCCGGAATATTCCCACAAAATATCGACCAGGTGTCTCGGCAGTATGCCCCCGGCCGAACCAACTCTCCCAACCGATGCGTGCGGGCCGGTGCGTCTGGTATCGAGCGCGAGGATAGTCGATATAAAGCGTGTCGACATGGTGGCCAAGGTTGTGACGGCGTTTGCACGACGTGCTTATCCCCGGCAGGTGGAATGGGCACATTTCGGCGACGGCCCGGACGACCAGAATACGAAGGTGTGTCGGATTATCCGTGAGGCGAATTGTGGCAATCTCAAGGTCGATATGCATGGAGCTGTTAATAACACGGCCATACGCCGATCGTATTCGGATTGCGGATACCACTGGACGCTGCTGATGAGCCGTGATGAGGGAGGTGTCCCGATCACGTTGTGCGAGTCGATGAGCTTTGGAGTGCCCGTGGTAGCGTCCGGTGTGGGGGGCGTGGGAGAGATACTTGCTGACGGTGTTAACGGTATAATGGCAGATGGGGATGAGGTGTGTCCGGAGCAGGTTGCAGAACGCATGTTCTCGGTAATCTCTATACCGTCGGTTTACCGTGATATGAGTATCGCCGCCCGGAGAACGTGGGCTGAAAGATTCGATGCCGTTAAATTGCGGCATGAATTTGTTGAAATGATAGGACGACTATGAATGAACGTCACGACGATAAACGGCCGGTAGAAGTAAGTGTGATTGTTCTTACCTACAGGCAGGCTTCAACCATAGGCCGCGCAATAGAGTCGGTGCTTGCTCAGAAGACTGACTTTGAGTATGAAATCATACTGTCGGATGATTGTTCGCCAGACATCACTGGGGAGATTTGCCGCAGTTACGCTGACAGGTTTCCCGACCGCATACGCCTTGTCGAACGGTCTGAAAATGTCGGGGTTGTGGAGGGCTATTTCGACTGTCTTTCGAAGGCTCGTGGCCGGTTTGTGGCTGACTGTGCTGGTGACGATTATTGGATGGGTAATGACCGGTTGCAGTCGCTTTACGATATGATAGCCAATGACGACACGGTGTCGCTGGCACATGGCGACTGGGTGGAGCTTAACGCTGAAAGCGGCGAGATTTCTGATCCTTTCGGAGGAGAGCGTCGCTATGAGCCGTTGTCCGACGGGAGGTCGGTGCTAAACCGCCTCTTCGCTCATGAACATCCGGTTGCCGTTCATCTTTCGACTGCGCTGTACCGCCGGAGTATAGTTGAGGAGGCGTTGGCATCAACCCCGTCGCTTGTGCATAACCCATCGTATGGCTGCGAGGATTTTCCGGTGATGGCGGCTCTTCTTTCTCATGGCAAAGCAGCTTATCTGCACCGTCCGGTACTCGTGTACAGAGTGGGAGGTGCATCGGTATCAAATCCTGCCAAACTCCACCGGTATTTTACGTTTTATGAACAGACGGCGCAGTGTACCAGCGAACTTGCAATACATTACGGCATTGATAAGACGGTTATTGCCGGCTTCGGGCGCGAACGCATCAAGTTGTTAATGTCTGTGGCATGTAGACTTCACGACCGGGAACTCTTCGAGCGAGTCGAGGCGTTATGCAGCCTCTATGGCGACAGAGGCGGATGGAAAACCGGGCTTCGACGCCTTTACATGAAGATGACCACATAAAGCAAGTCGCCCCGCCGGCATGAATTACACGGCGGGGCGGCTGTAAGGTTATAGGGAGAAATTATTCCTCGAATTTCTTTACGATTACAGTGGCATTGTGGCCGCCGAATCCGAAAGCGTTTGACAATGCATATCTGACGGGACGTTTCTGAGCCTTGTTGAAGGTGAAGTTCAGGTTGTAATCGATATCCTCGTCGCAGTCGCCTTCCTCGTGGTTGATAGTCGGCGGAACGATGTCTTCCTGAACGGCCTTTATGCTGAACATAGCTTCAAGAGCGCCGGTAGCGCCGAGGAGGTGTCCGGTCATCGATTTGGTGGAGCTTATGTTGAGCTTGTATGCTGCGTCACCGAACAGTTCGACAATCGCCTTGACTTCCGATTTGTCGCCGACGGGTGTCGAAGTGCCGTGAACGTTGATATAGTCGATATCGTCAGGCTTGATTCCGGCATCGTCGAGGGCCATCTGCATCGACAGTTTGGCGCCGAGGCCGTCGGGATGTGTTGCAGTGATGTGGTAAGCGTCGGCCGACATGCCGCCGCCAACTACTTCGGCGTAGATATGAGCGCCACGGGCTTTGGCGTGCTCGAGTTCTTCAAGCATGAGAACTACGGATCCTTCGCCGATTACAAAACCGTCGCGGCTCTTGCTGAACGGACGCGAAGCAGTTTCGGGGCTTTCATTGCGTGTCGACAGGGCGCGCATTGAATTGAAGCCGCCTACGCCGGCAGGATAAATAGCGGCTTCGGCACCTCCGGTGAGGAATGCGTCAGCCTTTCCGAGACGTATATAGTTGAACGCGTCGATTATGGCGTTGTTGGATGAAGCGCATGCCGATACTACTCCGTAATTCGGGCCATGATAGCCGTATTCCATGGATATGTGACCGGAGGCAATATCGGCAATCATTTTAGGAATGAAGAAGGGGTTGTATTTCGGACCCTTTTCGGCATTCATTGCATAATACCCGGCTTCTTCCTCAAAAGTGTGCAGTCCTCCGATGCCGGCAGCTACGATCACACCGATGCGGTTTCGGTCGAGGTTTGGAGCTTCTTCGATGCCAGAGTCGGCGACAGCCTGGCGTGCGGCAACCAGCGCGTACAGGGCGTACAAGTCGAGCTGGCGCAGCTTCTTGCGGTCAAAATGGTCGGCACCATTGAAGTTCTTCACTTCGCAGGCAAAGCGCGTGTTGAACAGCGAGGCATCAAAATGCGTGATCGGGCCGGCTCCGCTTTTGCCCTCTACGGCAGCGCCCCAAGTGGTGGGGACGTCGTTTCCCAAGGGAGTTATCGCGCCCATGCCTGTCACGACTACTCGTTTTAATTCCATTCTGTTATTATAGGTGTGATTGATGAAATAAGTTTAGAATAGAGGGTAGGAGAGGAGTTGAAAAGAAAAAGTCACGGCCCGCATTGGGTGCGGGCCACGAACTTTTATCTCTTACTTCTTGTTTGCTTCAATGTAGGCGATAGCGTCGCCAACAGTCTGGATTTTGTCGGTCTCGTCTTCGGGGATCTTGATATCGAACTGTTTCTCGAACTCCATCAGGAGCTCTACGGTGTCGAGGCTGTCGGCGCCGAGGTCGCCGGTGAAGGTGGCAGTTTCAGTTACCTGATCCGGCTCAACGTTGAGCTTCTCTTCAATAATCGCTTTTACGCGTTCAGAGATTTCAGACATAATTTTGTTGTTTTAGATTAGTAAATTCATTTTGCGGCTGCAAAGTAAGTAATTTTTTATCAAACTATCAAACTTTTAAGCGACAAACTGTGTTTATGGTTACATCATTTCGATTCGTTAACAATGTTTTCGGCCTGTTATGCCGATTGACTGTTATGTATATTTTTTTGTATAGACTATTGCAGAATATGTGTTAACTTTGTTGCCCGAAATTTGTAAAAGAATAATGATATTTTTGTATGAGCTTTAAAATTAACAAGTTGGCAAACATCGCTGTTTTGTTGTCGCTGCTGGCGCTGGCCGGGTCGTGCGGGCATGCCGGCAAGAATGCCGAGCCTGATGGCGAGGTGGAGGACTTCAAGGTGGTTGAGACGATCAAATCGGTCACCCGTTGTTTCCGCGCTTCATCGGGTGGTGACACAGTTTACCTTACCCAGTCGGCTGTTATGCAGTGGCCTGAGGAGCTGGGGCACTACGGCCTTGGAGCTCTGCAGAAGCACTTGCTGTCGGCGGCTTATAACGACACCGTCGGTCCGGTAGACCGGGCTATGGTGCGGTTTGTCTCCGATTTGTCGTCGATTACCGGCGAAGGATTCGGAGTACCAGCTGATTCCATACAGCGCGTCGATTCGGTGCCGTCGCCATTCGGCGGCGTCAGCTGTTACGAGGCTGAAGTGACAGCCCGCGTACAGGAACTCACGGAGCGTTCGGTCACATACGATGTCACATCCATGTCGTATCTCGGCGGGGCACACCCCAATACGTCCTCATCACCTTTTACTTATGTTTTCGAGTTAGGCGAAGTCATGTCGTATGAAAGCTTGTTTAAGCCGGGAAGCGAGGCTCAGGTCAGCCGTGCAGTCAACGAAGCGGCCGCCGACCAGTACGGATGCGCTCCTTATCGTCTGGCTTCCAAAACGTTTTTTAATGACACCCTTGCAGTGAGCCATGACGTCTACTGGTCGGACGGCGCGATAGTGTTTCACTACAATCCGTATGACGTAGCCCCTTATTCGTCGGGAATGATAGATGTCGCCGTATATCCCTACATGGTTTCCGAGAGCTTGTCAGACAAATACCGCAAGCTGTTTGAACTGGAATAGTCGCCTATACCATCCCCCTGAAATCGCCAACGCCCCGATGAGTCAATCATCAGGGCGTTGGTGTTTTCCGTAGTGTTTGCGGTTTTTGTCGTCTTCAAATTTTAAGAATCCAATTGGTCATCCGAGTGAGTCTTGCCCGAGGGGCCTCTTCCGGCCAATTCTTTTCGACAATCACTTGCCGTATGAGTAGTTGTTTTAAAAACAATGTGTAGTTAGATGATTCTTGATAAGACGTACTTTTTTATTTCGATGACCAAAGGTATTCAGAAATTTAGAAACAAAAAAATGTTTTTATAAGTATTAACAAAAATACTTGTAAAAACATTTTTATTTAAGACATGTTTACATTTGATGGTTATTCCATCAGCTTACGGTAACGACGCCGTGGCAGTTCTTTGCCGCCGTTATGTTCGCGCTTGAAGTCTTCGTAGTCGGAATAGCTTCCTTCGTAGAACACCACCTTTCCGTCGCCCTCGAACGAAAGTATGTGAGTACATATGCGGTCGAGAAACCATCGGTCGTGGCTGACAACGACAGCACATCCCGCGAAGTCGTCAAGGCCTTCTTCGAGCGCGCGCAGTGTGTTGACATCTATGTCGTTAGTCGGTTCGTCGAGCAGAAGCACATTGCCTTCTTCCTTCAACGCCATTGCCAGATGAAGCCTGTTGCGCTCGCCGCCCGAGAGCACGGCGATTTTCTTTTCCTGGTCGGCTCCCGAGAAGTTGAATTTCGAGAGGTATGCGCGTGCGTTTACGTCGCGGCCGCCCATTCTGAAAGTCTCGACTCCCTGCGATATGACATCATATACCGAACGGTCGGGGAGCAGGTCGTGGTGAGTCTGGTCGACATATGCTATTTTGACGGTTTCGCCGACATCGAACGAGCCGGCGTCGGGGGCTTCCTGCCCCATGATAAGTCGGAAAAGTGTTGTCTTGCCGGCGCCGTTAGGGCCGATTACACCGACTATGCCGTTTGGAGGCAGAGAGAAGTCAAGGCCATCGAAGAGCTGTTTCTTGCCGAAAGCTTTGCTGAGACCTTTGGCTTCTATAACCTTGTTGCCGAGTCGAGGACCGTTAGGAATGAATATCTCGAGTCGTTCTTCGCGCTCTTTCTGGTCTTCGTTGAGCAGCCGGTCGTATGACGACAGTCGGGCTTTGCCCTTTGCCTGTCGGGCTTTCGGGGCCATGCGCACCCATTCGAGCTCACGTTCGAGTGTTTTTCTTCGTTTGCTGGCCTGTTTTTCTTCCATGGCCATTCGTTTTGTCTTTTGGTCGAGCCACGACGAGTAGTTGCCCTTCCAGGGTATGCCTTCGCCACGGTCGAGCTCGAGAATCCATCCGGCCACGTGGTCGAGGAAGTAGCGGTCGTGTGTTATGGCGATCACAGTTCCGGGGTATTGCTGCAGATGCTGTTCAAGCCAGTCGATTGACTCGGCATCAAGGTGGTTGGTCGGCTCGTCAAGCAAGAGTATGTCGGGCTGCTGAAGCAGCAGTCGGCAGAGTGCCACGCGTCGGCGTTCGCCTCCGGAAAGCGTGGTGACAGGCTGGTCGTCGGGCGGGCATTGCAGTGCGTCCATTGCACGTTCGAGCTTGGAGTCGATGTTCCATGCGTCGGCGGCATCGAGCTTATCCTGCAGTTCGGCCTGCCTGTTGATGAGCGCCTCCATTTTGTCAGGATCTTCGAGTACGTCAGGGTCTCCGAAAGCCGCATTGACTTCCTCAAATTCTTTGAGCAGGTTCATAATCGGAGCCACGCCTTCGCGCACGACTTCGATCACAGTCTTGTCAGGGTCGAGTTTCGGATCCTGTTCGAGGTATCCGACGGAATAACCGGGAGAGAACACCACTTCGCCCTGATAGTTTTTGTCGATACCGGCGATTATTTTCAGGAGAGTCGATTTGCCGGAGCCGTTGAGGCCGATGATGCCTATTTTTGCACCATAGAAGAAGGAGAGGTAGATGTTTTTCAGGACTTGTTTCTGGGGCGGGTAAGTCTTGCTCACCCCCACCATAGAGAAAATCACTTTTTTGTCGTCAGCCATTTTGAGCAGGTTGATGGTTATTTCTTTTTTCGTGGGGCGTATTTTACGGGATAATCGCATCTGGTGCGTCCCTCCACCATGTCGCGCAGCTTGCCACGTATGAGCTGGCGTCTGATGAGTGACACATGGTCGATGTAGAGTGTCGAATCGAGGTGGTCGCACTCATGCTGTACGACTCTTGCGAGGTAACCGTTCATTTCTTCCTCGTGCGGTTCGAAGTTCTCATCGAGCCATTTCAGTCGAATGTGTTCGACGCGCGGCACGTTTTCTGACAGTCCCGGGAGGCTTAAGCATCCTTCGGCTCGGGTGACTGTCTCTCCGTCGAGGACTTCGACCTCGGGATTGATGAGTGTGAGTTTACGTCCGGCGCATTCCGGGAAATTTTCGGCCAGCGGGTCGGCATCGATCACCACTATGCGGTCGTTGCGGCCGATCTGTGGGGCCGCGAGTCCAACGCCTTCGGAGGCGTACATGGTCTCATACATGTCGGCCACGAGTTTCCCGAGGTCCTCATAGTCGCGACTTATTTCTTCGGAGTCGGTACGGAGAACGGGGTGGCCGTAAAGATATATCGGAAGTTTCATTTAGTTGTTGTTGAGGTCGTAAGTCTTGCTTTGCAGATAGTCGTTCAGTATGATGGTGGCGGCCATGCGGTCGACAACGGCTTTGTCACGGCGTTGCATCTTATGCATGCCCCCGTCAATCATCGCACGATGAGCCAGGGACGAAGTGAAACGTTCGTCGAAGAAAGTCAGCCGTATCTGCGGTGGTAGGAGCTTTCGTAGACGTTCGATGCCCGGGATGATGTATCGCATTGAGTCGGAAGGCTGTCCGTTGAGTTGTTTTGGTAGTCCTACCACGATCTCATCAACCGGTTCAGAGCCTATATACTGCAGTACAAACTTGTCGAGTTTCGGCGTGTCGATTGTGTCGAGAGGCCCGGCGGCAATGCGCAGAATGTCAGTAACTGCGATGCCGCATCGTTTTTTACCGTAGTCTATAGCCATAATCCGTCCCATAAGGCTGCAAAGTTACTCATTTTTCTGTTGAAAACCTAATCGGGAGAATTCAATTGAAACAATCGATATCCCAATTGATGACATTATTATCGATATAAGCCATAATGTTGTCAAATGCTGTTTGGTTTCGTATTATATGTTCGTGAAACCTTGATTGCCAGCATGGTAGGGGCGCGATTTTTCGCGCCCGCGCTATCCGTGTCACCCCGGCTTTGAAAGATCCGATAATAGTCGCCAGTTTGCTGTTATGATGAAAATCCGGAGGGGCTTCACCGTGCATTGGTGGACGTAAGCATCCAAGTTTGTTTTCTAATTGTGGTTTTGTTGATTCGGACGCGAAAATTCGCGTCCCTACCGCCAAAACTAAATGAATATGGTTGGGCATGACTACGTAATTTAATAGCTCTGTGTCGGGGTGATGTCTGGTAATCAATTGTATATGCTCATCTATCATCTTTCCTAATTCGGTCGGATAAAATGTGCTATCCTTTATATTCCCGAAAGTATGTTTTTTTTTATTCGAGCATATAGTAATGAAGTATATTCCGCTATTATAATCGTGCCAGTTGGCTCTGAATGCATGTCTGTCAGCCATTGAAACCTCCTTCATCTTAATCAGCTGCAAAGTTATCTATTTTAAATATCTTTTTTCTACGATATATCTTCAAAAGCTGCTAAAATTCGCATTATGATGTGACTTTGTGAAATTTTTTAAAAATTTTTGGAGAAATATTTGGATGGATTAGAAATATGACTTAAATTTGTTGCCATAAGGTGACACAAATGTTGCCTGATGGCAACAAGGATTATTGGTATCACAACCACGTACACACTTTACATTACAACATGTTAGCAAAGGGCCTTGTCGTGAGACAAGGCCCTTTGTGATGAATTTATCTACATTCGGGGGATTGGTGGGAATTTCGTAATTTTGCAAGCGATGAAGAAAGGATGTGTCGGCAGTGGAGTCATCGAGCATATCGAGCGACAGAGGAGGCTGCTGAAAATAGAATATGAAGAGGAGAAAGCTTCGTTTGCCGAAGCTGTCGACCGCGTAGGCCTGAGCCGTCTTACGGCCCGAGGGCGTGCATGGTTCCCGGTGCGTGTGGCCCGTGACTATTATAACTCGCTGAACCAGCGAGTAGTTGAGCTATTACGTTGCGATGCCGGAGCCGACGAGGAGGAAGACCATGAATTTGAATACGGACGGTCGGTGATGCTGTTTACGGCTGGTGGAGACGCGGGAGCTTCGCCCCGGCACAGATTCGGCGGCACGGTGAGCTATGTGGACGGCAACCGTATGGTTGTGGCGGTTGCTGATGACGCTTACCTTCCTGCTCTTGAAGCGAATGGCGAGAGGGCAGGGGTGATGCTCTCGTTCGACGAGACAACTTACCGTGCTATGTTTGACGCACTCGACTGTCTGGCAAAGGCCAAAAGTCCTTTGGCCGAGTTGCGGGACCTTGTGTATTCCCGCCGTCAGACGACAGAGTTGTCGTGTGGAGATATGGGCTTTTCCTATCTGAACGAGTCGCAGCAGCGGGGCGTGAACAAAGTACTGAGAGCCCGTGAAGTTGCAGTGCTTCACGGACCGCCCGGCACTGGCAAGACCACGACCCTTGTCGAGGCCGTTTACGAGACCCTTCGCCGCGAGAGCCAGGTGCTCGTGTGCGCCCAAAGCAATATGGCCGTAGACTGGATAGCGGAGAAACTTACCGACCGTGGGGTGAACGTGCTTCGTCTCGGCAACCCGTCGCGAGTGAACGACAAGATGCTGTCATTCACTTACGAGCGGCGATTTGAGTCCCACCCCGACTATGCCACCCTGTGGAGCATACGCAAGGCACTGCGCGAATTACATGGCGCGCGCCGGCGGGGCACCGAACAGTGGCATCAGAAAGTCGAACGGCTCAAAAGCCGCGCCGTAGAGCTTGAACTGCGGATTAAAGCAGATATATTCGGGTCGGCCCATGTGATAGCATCGACGCTGGTGGGCAGTGCCAGCCGCCTGCTTGAAGGGATGCGCTTCAACACACTGTTTGTCGACGAGGCCGGGCAGGCTTTGGAGGCTGCCTGCTGGATACCGATGCGGCGGGCCTCGCGCATGATACTCGCAGGCGACCACTGTCAGCTGCCTCCCACGGTGAAGAGCTATGAGGCTATGAGGCAGGGGCTGGGACGATCGCTTATGGAAGTGATAGCGGACAATCACCCTGAGTGTGTCACTCTGCTCAAAATGCAATATCGAATGAACAGCGCCATAATGCGTTTTTCGAGCGACTGGTTTTATGGCGGCTCACTTGTGGCGGCTCCGGAGGTCGGATTTCGCGGAATCCTCGACTATGACACTCCGATAGAGTGGTTGGACACCTCGGCATCGGTTGACGAAGATGACAGCGCAGCGGTTGCCGGCGATGAATTCCGCGAAACTGTTGACGGCACGACCATGGGCCGTGTCAACAAAGGCGAGGCGCGGTTTGCGGTAGAGGCTCTGCATCGCTACATCGACAAAATCGGTAGTGCCAGAATGCTGGACGAGCGTATAGACATCGGACTGATTTCGCCGTACAGAGCCCAGGTGCGTTACCTCAGGCAACTGTTGCGACGCGAGTCGTGGGCGACTCCGTTGCGACGCTTGATTTCGGTGAATACGGTCGATGGTTTTCAGGGACAGGAACGCGACGTCATATTCATATCGCTTGTACGCAGCAATGCCGCAGGGCAGATAGGCTTTCTGAACGATTTGCGCCGTATGAACGTGGCGATGACGCGTGCCCGGATGAAACTCGTGATAATTGGCGATGTCCCCACTCTCGTATCTGCCAATCCTTTCTACCGCCGGCTTTATGACTATGTGTCGGCGTTGCAAACACCCGGGCCGGATTGCACGTTATAATTGAAAAAAAAGACGTAAATTTGCCGAATGACAAGAATAGTACTATTTATCACCCTTCTGTTAATGGCCGTGTCGGCCGGCGCCCGTCAATACAGTGTGGGCGAAGTGCCCAACGTACACCTTGCCGACTCCACACGTTTTGTCTCCAATCCTGACGGAATATTGTCGGAAAGCACAGTTGCTTCGCTTGACCGTGAACTGTCACTCCTACGCCGCCGCACTACCGCTGAAATGGTGGTGGTGGCTATCGACGATGTGGCTGACAACACGGATGTCGACCGCTTTGCTACGGATTTGTTTACGTCATGGGGCATAGGCAAGTCCGACCGTGACAACGGCGTGCTGTTGCTCCTTGTCAAAGGGCAGCGAGCCGTCACGATACGCACCGGCCAGGGTGCCGAAGGCGTTGTGACCGACCTTGCCGCCGGACGTATCATACGCAATATTATGACCCCGCGATTCCGCGAGGGAGACTATGACGGGGGTGTGACAGCCGGAGCCTCGCAGCTTGTGGCTTTGCTCAGCGACCCGGACTCGGCCGATGAACTGCGTTCGGCCCAGCGCAACGACGCGCTTGCGCGCCGCCACGGCGATGACGGTCCTGACGTTCTGTGGAACGCCTTCCTCGTGCTTGCATGCATTCTCGGAGCCGGCAGCCTGGTGGTTGTGCTGTTGAAACTGATATCCACGCGCCATGAAGACGACGTGACACGCTACCGCACGCTTGAACGTCTGCAGATGCCTATACTTCTCGCCGCGTTCCTGAGTCTGGGGCTGGGTGTGCCGGCCTTGCTGATACTCAGAAACCGTATGCGCAAGGCCCGTCTGCATCCGCGCCACTGTACTAACTGCGGCACTGCCATGCGGCGTCTCGGTGAAGAGGAGGACAACCGCTATCTGACCCCCGCTCAGGACACAGAGGAGCGTATCAATTCGGTTGATTATGATGTGTGGCTGTGCCCGCAGTGCAACAACACAGAGGTAATCCCCTATGTCAACCGGCAGAGCGCATACACGGAATGCCCGAATTGTCACGGGCGTACCCGGGCGTTGCTCACCGACCGGACGGTCACGCCTCCCACGCCTATGTCTGACGGTCGCGGCGTACGCACATACTCATGCCGCAATTGCGGATGGCGTAAAGACGAGTATTACAGCATCCCCAAGGTGGTAGTGATGCCTACCTTCAGATCGGGAGGCGGTAATGGTTTTGGCGGAGGCGGTTTTGGCGGAGGCAGCTTTGGCGGGGGCAGCACAATGGGCGGCGGAGCCACCGGACGTTGGTAATGTAGTATCCTTAACCTTTTTACCTATATGATAGAACGCATTATTATTATTGATTCGGTCGACCCGGTAGCTTTTTACGGGGTCAACAATTCAAACATGCAGCTTATCCGCAACCTGTTTCCGAAACTCAGAGTGGCGGCACGCGGGTCGGTGATCAAGGCGCTCGGTGACGATGATGAGACAGCCGAATTCGAACGCACCGTCCACGCGCTTGAAGAATACTGCGCAAAATACAACAAACTCACCGAGGACACCATCCTCGACATAGTGCGCGGGGGTGCCGCACCCGAGGTGAAGTCGGACGGTGTGATAATATTCGGGGTGAACGGCAAGCCTATTTCGGCCCGGACTCCCAACCAACAGAAGCTTGTCGACACCTACCGGTCCAACGACCTTACCTTCGCTCTCGGACCGGCGGGCACAGGCAAAACCTATATAGCGATAGCTCTGGCGGTAAGGGCGTTGAAAAACAAAGAGGTCCGCAAAATCATATTATCCAGGCCTGCAGTCGAAGCCGGTGAGAAACTCGGCTTTCTGCCCGGCGACATGAAGGACAAGATCGACCCGTATCTGCAGCCGCTCTACGACGCCCTTGAGGATATGATTCCGGCAGTCAAACTCAAGGAGTATATGGAGACAAAGGTAATACAGATAGCCCCGCTTGCGTTTATGCGCGGACGCACGCTCAATGATGCCGTTATAGTGCTCGACGAGGCCCAGAACACCACAACGCACCAGATAAAGATGTTCCTGACGCGTCTCGGCATGAATGCAAAGATGATTATTACCGGCGATGTCACCCAGATCGACCTTCCGCGTTCACAGCAGTCAGGCCTTGTACAGGCTCTTCGCATACTCCGGGATGTCAGCGGCGTAGGCATGGTGGAGTTCGGTAAAAAAGACATAGTGCGCCACGCGCTCGTACAGCGCATTGTCGAAGCTTATGAGCGTTATGACGCAGGCCGCTCGGCCCAGGGGCAGGAGCAACCGGAGGAGGCTCACTCCGACGGAAGGTGCGAGTCTATATAGTCGCTGACGCGAGTACGATAGCTGTCACCGACCGGAATATCGCGGTCGGCGATCACGATTTTCTGTCGGTCGATACGCTGTATGCGCGATGTGTTGACTATGAAACTGCGGTGCACACGCATAAAGCTGTCGTCTGGCAGGTGCCGTTCGATATTGCGCATCGAACTGAGGGTGACTATCGGAGCTGGCCGGTTGCCCATATGGATTTTCACGTAGTCTTTCAGTCCTTCTATCAGGATAATGTCGGTGACATTGATTTGTTCCAGTCCATGGCGCAGTTTCACGAGCATCCTGCCGTCGATTTTCGGCGCGGTCTCGTCAGGGGCTGACCCGTTGTGGCGGTTATACAGCCGTAAGGCGGTTGCCGAGAATTCCTCGAAGCTCACAGGTTTCATAAGATAGTCGGAGGCCCCGACCTTGAATGCCTGGACGGCATATTCGCTGTAGGCTGTGACGAATACGGTTTGAACGCCCTTGGGCATGAGCCTTGCGAATTCGATACCGTCGAGCTGGGGCATGCGAATGTCGAGAAATGCCACGTCGACTTCGCCCTGCATCAGCGGGCGCACGGCTTCGTGAGCCGAACAGAAAACGCCGGCAAGTTGCATAAATGGAGTTTTTTCGATATACGAGGCTATCAGTTTCGCAGCCAGAGGTTCGTCATCGACAATACAGCATCTTAACATCTTAAATCGGAATTAAGGTTTGAAACTCAGTTATCGGCGGTGTCCTGCACCCCGAATCTGCATCAGTGCGGTGAAAACCGAATCGTCATGAGTTATGCTCAGGTTCTGACGGTCGCCGTAGATCAGTGAGAGCCGTCGCCGCAGATTGGCCAGCCCTGTTCCTCCGTTGTCGGTCTTGTTTCCGGGAATAAATGTGTTGGCAACCAGGCAGGATATGTCGCCGTCGTCTGATGCGGAAATATGCATTGTGACATATGATCCGACGCCTTTCGAACCGTGTTTGAATGCGTTTTCGATAAGTGTTATGAAAAGCATCGGAGCGATGTCGGCATTATACATTCCGGGTGAAATGTCGGTGTCGAAAGTGATTTCTACCGTGGTGTCGAGGCGCGCTTTCATAAGGTTGATATAGTCGTTGACAAAGTCGATTTCACGGCTCAGTTTCACAGTCGGCGAATCGGCCTCGTAGATCGCATACCTCAGCAGGGCACTCAGTTCGCGTATTGTCTTGCGTGCGCGTTCGGGGTCAAACTCCGTAAGGGCGTAAACCGTGTTGAGCGAGTTGAATAGAAAATGGGGGTTGAGCTGCATCTTCAGCTGGCGCAGTTCGTCGGCCTGTCGTGTTGCCTCGACTTTCCGCATGCGTTCGCTCAGGCGCATGGCCACGCTGAGCCCGACGGTCAGAAGCAGTATGGCCAGATTTCGCAGGTGGATGCCGTATTCGATGCGTGGCGGCACGTTGCAGTGCCAGATGTGCGAGAATATGAGGTGAAAAGCCAAATATCCCAGCAAAATTATGGCGAACGAACCGGCAAACAGCTGCAGCCTCGGGCGTTCGGGTTTGATGAGCATGTATTCTAAATAAAACACACCGATCAGAACGGCAACCTTCAGGTATGGCACGCACAGAACTATACCTCCCGCTGTCGCCACACATCCCTGCGGTTGTGTGGACACGACTTCCGGCAGCACGAATACGATCGAGATCACCACCAGATGTATCAATATGTTGTTAAGTCGTTCTCGCTTCATAAAGAGATGGCCCATGGCCTGTTTTGTGATTGAAGATATCGGGGCATGGCTGAATAAATCCTAATCAATTCAAAAACTCTACACCTTATCAGTTGCAACGCCATGCCCCGCTCTTCAGTTAAACTAACTTAAGCTTTACATGTAAGAATTAAGGTATTGAATAAGTACACGCAACAAAGTTAGCAAAAGAAACGCTAACTGCGAAATTTGTTATACGTAGCGACTCCAGCCGTATGATTTAACACCCCTTTTGTCTGCAAATTGGTTTAGCCGGACTGATGTGTGAATGTATGTTAATTGTATGGGTCGGAAAAAATTGCTAATTTTGTAATCGTCCGGCAAGCGGACGTTGTCAGTCGATTAAATTGTCCTGTTATGACAAAACAAATCATAAGATATGTCCGGTCGACATTTACCGGAGTGGGCCAGGTGATGTTTCAGCCGAGCTGGCTGAGCGGCCTGATATTCCTTATAGGCATATTTGCCGGGGCATTCGAAAGCGGTATGCCGGCGGTGGCATGGGGCGCGCTTGTGGGCCTTCTGTCCTCGACTGTGACCGGTTATATGACCGCTTCCGACCGTGAAGACGGCGAATCGGGCCTTTGGGGGTTCAACGGCATTCTTACAGGTTGCGCTTTCCCCACATTCCTCGCCCCGACACCAATGATGTGGGTGGCACTCATACTTTGTTCGTCCCTGACTGTGGGATTGCGAAAGTCGCTTAACAGTGTCCTGGCGCAATGGGGCATCAACTCGCTTACGTTTCCGTTTGTGGTGCTTACATGGATTTTTCTGCTCGCAGCCCGCGCCATGAACGGTATAGAGGAGACCGGGTTGCCGGCTCCCGAGCTGTCGGTGTCGTTTGCGGGGAGCGTCGACTTGGGCTTTGTGCCGTTGGCGGTATGCTGGCTCAAGGGCATATCCCAGGTGTTTCTGATTGACTCGTGGCTCACCGGGGCCATATTTTTGGTCGGTCTGGCAGTGAACAGCCGGGCGGCCGCATTCTGGGCGATGGTGGCTTCGGCCCTGTCACTTGCCACGGCCATATTTTTCGAAGCCTCTCCCGAAGCCATATCAGACGGCCTTTACGGGTTCAGTCCGGTGCTGACGGCGATAGCCTTAGGGTGTGTGTTCAGGCGTCCGTGCTTCGGTACTGCGGCTGTGACTCTGACCGCGATAGTGGCCACTGTGTTCGTACAGGCCGCGATGAACATTTGTCTGCTGCCGTTTGGCCTGCCTACTTTGACGGCTCCGTTTTGTGTGGTGACATGGGCGTATCTTGCACGTCGCGGAGTGTCGCGTTGCTGATGCTTTTGCGCCTTACGTAGTCAGTGAGGTAAACAGTGAACAACGGAAATATTATGATACCTGAAATAGGCAGCACGACCGCCACGATTTTTCCTTCTGGCGTGACAGGCGATATGTCGCAGCCGACGGTTACGAGATTCATAGCCGACCACCAGAGAGCGTCCCAGTAATTGTTGACGCTGGCGTTGACCAGAAATTCATAGTGATAGAATATCAGCGAACAGAAGTAGCACAGGGCCAGAAGAATCAGCAGGTATGACAAGAACAGGCTCGTGACTGCATTATCCGAGACATATCCCGTGACAATAGAGAGGGCAAGAGCCCCGCGTGCCAGCGGAATAAACCGCACGAAATACAGCGTGTCGAAGTCGAGCTGTATGTCGAGCATGTTTATGATGTTGAGATAAGGTATCGACAGCAGAAGGAAGAAAAGCCGGTGTCCGGTATACCGCCATTTATGGTCGGCATAAATCAGGCCGACTATGAAGTCGATTATGAAGAAAATGCACACCCACAGCTGGAACGTCATATAGACGTGGTTGTCGAGAAAGTTGACGTTGTTGAAGGTGTCGGCCGAAATGAATACAATAAGCAAAACCGACAGCACCAGTACGATCAGGTTCATGATCGTAAAGAGCAGTCGGTTTTGGTGTTTTGTTACGGTTCCGGTCATATTGGCATAATGTGTGGATATGCTAATATAACCGTGATGCCGGTCAGTTTGTTCGGCAGCTTATTTGAACAGGTACTGCGACGATATCGATTCGTTGTTGTGGACGCGGCGTATAGTGTCGGCGAACATCTGTGCCACGCTGAGGACGGTGCACTTGTGGCAGTCCTTGGTGAACGGTATCGAATTGGTGAATATCATTTCGGAGAGTTCGCTGTCGTTGACACGCTGCGAGGCGGGGTCGCTCATTATGGCGTGCGAGGCGAGAGCGCGGACGCTTTTCGCACCCTTCTCCTTCATCAGGTTGGCAGCCTTGACAATGGTTCCGGCCGTGTCGACCATGTCGTCGATGAGAATGACATTCTTGTCCTTGACATCACCAATCACAGTCATGTCGGCCACGACATTAGCCTTTGCGCGCTGCTTGTGGCAGAGCACGAGCGGGCAGTCGAGATATTTGGCATAGCTGTTCGCACGCTTTGCGCCGCCGACATCGGGGGTGGCAATCACCAGGTCGTCAAGATTGAGCGACTGGATGTACGGTATGAACACTGTCGACGCGTACAGGTGGTCGACGGGCACATTGAAGAATCCCTGTATCTGGTCGGCATGGAGGTCCATGGTGATGATACGGTCGACTC
>CAZAZA010000058.1:0-18149 GCA_964489495.1 uncultured Bacteroides sp. | reverse complement strand
AACGTTGGTCTTCCACTCTTTGTGACCGTCGAGAATCCAATGGCGAAGGCTTTCCTCATACCGGTCAAGCGGCAGATACCAGTGTGTTGTCTCGCGCATCTCCACCGGGGAATCAGTCAGGGCCGAACGGGGGTTGATAAGATCTGTGGCGTTCAGAGATGTACCGCAGGCCTCGCACTGATCACCGTAAGCCCGTTCGCTTCCGCAATGCGGGCATGTGCCCACGACATAACGGTCGGCAAGAAATTCACCCGCAACGGCATCGTAAGGCTGCAGCGATGTCTTAACCACGAATTTGTCATTATCGTACAGATGGCGGAAAAACTCCGAGGCGGTGGCGTTGTGAATGTCGGAAGTGGTGCGCGAATATATGTCGAACGATATTCCGAGACCTGCCATGGAGTCGCGGATTATGGCATGATAACGGTCGACTATGTCCTGCGGAGTGACACCCTCTTTCCGCGCTTTAAGCGTAATTGGCACACCATGTTCATCGCTGCCGCCGATCATCAAAACATCCTGTCCGCGCATTCGAAGATATCGGGCATAAATGTCAGCCGGAACATAAACGCCGGCAAGATGGCCGATATGCACCGGTCCGTTGGCATAAGGGAGAGCAGTGGTGATAAGAGTACGCTTAAATTTCTTTTCCATTATTCAGTGGTTGGTTATCAGTAATAGAATGCAAATTTACAGTATATGATGCATATCCCAAAACTTTTGGATGCTAAATTTTTCACATTTTTTATATACGTTGTGGCAGTTTGTGACATTTTTCCATACAATAAAGGCCGGCACGGACACGTTTTTTTTCAGTAGTTCAACTCCATAGACACCAGATAATGCACACCACAATCCGCATATTCGTTCTCCTCTTCTTCTCTCTTCTGGCATGCGTCATTCTGCCCTCGTGCATCGAGGACAAAGTGTCGACCTCGCCGGCCGACCAGCCGGCGTTCTCGGTTGACACGCTCGACATGGGCACGGTTTTCACCGGACAGCCCACAACCACCCGCTCATTCATGGTCTACAACCGCCATGATAAGGTGATGTCGATAGGGTCGATAGCATTCCGCGACAATTCCTCGAAGACATTCCGCATAAATGTCGACGGTCAGTCCGGAACTTCGTTCTCGGGAATAGAGATCCGTCCGAACGATTCGATATATGTGTTCGTCGAGGCAACGGTCCCCGAATGGGGCAGCTGGCAACCCGACAGCGTGACCGAAATTCTCGATTTCGTCACAAACGGGGTGACACGCAGCGTTGTACTGACAGCTTGCGGGCAGGATATCGAACGCGTCAGAGGGATGGTTGTCACTTCCGACACTTGCTGGAGTGCCGACCGTCCACGCCAGATTTTCGATTCGCTGGTTGTCGCGCCCGGCGCGACACTCACGCTTGAACCCGGAGTGGTGCTGCATTTTCATGACAAATCGTTTATGCGCGTCGAAGGCACGCTCATTGCCGAAGGTACGGATCTCGCCCCGATTGATTTCGGAGGCGACCGTACAGGCAATGTCGTAGCCGATATTTCGTTTGAGATCATGGACTCGCAGTGGCAGGGGCTGATATTTGCCCCGACAAGTCACGGAAACCGCATGTCGCACACGGTGGTGCGCAATACGGTCGGCGGGGTGAGGATTGACTCGCTTGCCGGTTCTTCTGACCCGTCGCTTCCGGCTCTCGAACTCGTCAACTGCCGCCTGCGCAATTCCGCAGGTTATGCACTCGAAGTACGTCACGCCAACCTCCATGCCACCGGATGCGAGTTTGCCGAGGCATCGTCAGGCGTACTACGACTCGAAGGAGGCTCACACCTCATCTCTCACTGCACAATCGCCAATTATTATCTTTTCAGCGCTTTGGGCGGTCCTGCGCTCCAGCTTGCCCACGTCAAGACCGACGACTTGTCGGATGACTCTGCGGCACCGTTACTTCAGGCCGACATAACCAATACCATCATTTATGGCAACGGTTCCGATCTGTCGATGGGCGACCTAAGCGACACAGGTGTTTATCTGCGCCGATGCCTGCTCAAAAGCAAGGGAGATGATGACGAGCATTTCATCAACTGCATTTGGGACACTGATCCTCTATACTATACTGTCCGCGAAGATTATATATTCGACTATCGTCTGCGCGACGAGTCGCCGGCCATAGGCAAAGCTGACCCGGCCTATACCCCTGTATGGTGGGCTGCCGACTTCTACGGCGTCAGTCACCCCTCCCCTGCCGACCTCGGCGCCTACACCTACGTCCCGGCCGAGAAATCCCTGACCAAATAAAAAATGTTTTGGTGGATGCGGACGGTGTAGAACATCGAACGGTATACTTTAGTCAGACGATTCTGACAAGATCTCCATCATCAAATCCACAGGTCACAACCTTGCCACGCAATATCGAAGGCATATCTGGATGAGAAATTACCTTGCTGACGTAACTGCTGACGCATTTAATGGCCATTTTCAAAAAGTGTTCCCAGTCCGGCTCGCCTGATAAGACTTCAAACGGAAGCGGAAGATATCGAGCCTCCGGTGTAAAATCTTCTTCACAAGCCCAGTCTGGATCGTCAGGGTCATAAATCTTTGCTCCCATCAAATACATACTATACCCATCTGGTGTCTCAAACAGCCCGAAATTAAAAGCTGTCAAATTTTCAGGAACACCTGTTGAAGCCTCAACTTCCTCCATCCATTCTTCAAATAATTCGTCAATCATTTTGGCAAGTTTTCACATAAATAGACCTATACAAAAGTAATATTTTTATCTATAACCAACAATAGTTCGGTGGACGCGGACGCGAAAAATCGCGTCCGCGTTAGCGGTGGCATCCACGTAGGCCGACTCGGCTTACTTATCACTGTAATGCCCTTCCAACTCAATAACTAATACGTAGACTTCATCATCATAGATGCGATAGATTATACGATCATGGGCTGAGATATGACGTGAATATATGGTATCACTACCTCCGATTAAAGGCTCCGGATGTCCTATGCCTATCCTCGGATGCTGCATTATGTCCCTGAGTATGTTGCGAAGTTTTTTGAAGAGTATCGGATTAGACTTTTTCCATTTCGATACAACTTTGTCTGCCTTTGCATCAAATCTGATTGCGTACATCACAGACTGTCTAAGTGTCGGTCAAGCTCTTCAGGTGTAGAACATAGAACAGTATGTCCTTCCCTACAATTTTTCTCTGCTTCCTCTATTCGAGCTTGGAGTTCGGGAGTTATCATCAGGTCCTCACGTCCAACACTCACCAAAGCATATATATGGTTCTTTCTCCGAATCAACACCTTTTCACCATTGTCTGCTCTGGCAAACGAGGCTGCAAGGTTATTTCTATAATCTCTAACTGATAAAGCCTCCATATCCTATTATCTTTTATTTTTTTGCAAATATAGCTATTTATCATTATTATAACAAATTTGTGTACAAAAAAGAGTACACAATTGGAAGGATTTTTCATTTACAGGGACACGATTTTTCGCGTCCGCGTTAGCGGTGGCATACTTTTTATTTCGGATATGTAGGGATTGTCAGCGTATGAGGACTTTGGCTGAATGGCTGCTGCTGCGGGCTATATACAGGCCCGGTGCAAGGCTGCCGTTTGCCATACGCACACCCTGAAGGCTGTAGACTTCAACCGGGTCGTCACCATGAAGGACTGTAGCCCCGTCGACAGTAAACGGAGTGGAGTCGGCAGAGTCGGATGCCACAAAGTCTATCTTACTGCTTGCTCCGGGTTTGGTGACAGCAGCCTGAACTATCTCGCAATCGTTGGCGCCGTCAAGCAGCATTGCTACAACGCGGAGATTGTTGGTGTTCTGAACGGTTTTGGGCAGCGTGATCTCATATTCGTGACGGACAGGCTGCTTCTTTACGATATTGCGCGGAATGCTTCCGATGATTCCGTTCAGGTCCCAGATGCCGCGGGCCACCATGTTGAAATCGATGTCAACCGCACTCGGCAGGTTCTCCCAGCCTCCCATCGCACCATACGCTCCTCCGGCATAATAATTGAGCTGGCTGTAGCCCCTCACAGAGTCCTCAAGCAGTACATACGACAACAGGTAACGGGAACCGTTCGACATGTCAGTATTGAATGTCACGTCAGTAGTCAGTTTGATTTTTCCGTCTGCAGGCTTGGAAGCCACAATGCCTATACCGGCCAATGACAGCTTGCCGGCTTCGCTATCATAATACTTCTCGAAATATACCGGCATGCCCGACAGCTCGCTTTTGCGGTTGATTATACCGTTAGGCAGACCGTTGCCGCTGAAGTAGTTTTGTACCATCTCATAGTTGGGATCAGTCATGGGGTCATTGCCCATATCGTTGCTATGCACTGCAATACCGATGAATGTGTCGGGGTAACGGCTGCTCATCGATTCCATAACCAAAATGCCGTTGGGACAGAAGCCGCACAGGATACTGGTAGCCTCCTCTGCAACGACCATACGCGGGAAGTAGCAGCCTTCCTCGATAACATCAACCAACGCCACACGTGTGTTGTTGTCAGGGAACGAGTCGTCAAGACCATTGACTTTCGATATGGAAAGCTGCATCGGTGTGACACCTGTCTTTGTCAGAGGAGGGATCTCAATAGCGAAAGTGTCAGCTGCATTGATTCCGACAATGTGATTGATTATGCTTGAATAGCTTGAACCGTCGCTGAGTTCGCAGGTCACTTCATAGTTGTGCACCGGAGTCTTGGTCGTTTTGTTGATTGCTATGCCCTTAATCACGGTCGGACGATTCTGTTCCACATGCTTGGTGATAATATCTCCGATAGCCATCTCGTTATCAGGCATTCCGTCGCCTCCGAGAAGCAACTGTATACATACCGTTCCGAAACCATTGCTTTCCAAGTATTTGTAAATCGAACCCCACTGGCCGTTGCGACATATGTAGGAGCCGTTCATATTGGCCTTGAAACCGTCGTATCCGAGGAAGCACACTCCTGTAGCGGAATATCCGGCTATCAGCAAGGTCTCTTCCTTCAATTGATAAGGTACGCGGAAAATCATATCCTTCCATCCGATGTCCTGGGTGCCGGAGAGACTCGCCGACCTGATAGGGACAGCATCGAAATCTTCAACACCAAGTTCATTGCCGGCCGGACGCTCAATCAGGAACGCAGAAAGATTGGAAGCTTCGGAACTGATGCCCACACGCATGCCCATTATACGGGCGTTGCGGTAAGGTCCAAGCATGTCGGGAGTAAGCACAATGGCGGCTTTAATCGTTTCAGAGTAAGATGAAAAACCGATCTGCACCTGAATATCGTCACCACAATACCCCCACGGAGTATACTCTTCACCGGCACGCGAACCATCGGCTGCCACCCCAAGGGCGGCAGCCGGCAGCTCTATGGCAACCATCTTTTCCCCGTCAACCTCCACAACCTTCGGTACGGAGGAGAAGGACGACTGCATTGCCGACGCTGAAAGTGCGGCAAGCATAGATGTAATAAAAAAACTAAATTTCATCGCTTTTTTGTTTCAGTTTTATCAGTTAACTGCAACCTTGGCTACAGTGCGGCCAATCTTCACGAGGTAGATTCCGGCGGGAACGGCTACTGTCGAACGACCGTTGACTGTCCCTTCGGCGACGATTGAGCCTGATACGGCTACAATAGAGAAGCTGAGGCCGTCAGCCTCAATCACAATCTGACCGGCTTCGGTATAAACCTTGGCAGTATCAGAGCCTATCTCACTGACTGAAGTCGGGTCAACAAAGGCGCGGTTACTCATGCGTGAATCACCGTCGTTATAGATGGCCTGTACCTCATAATAATGAGCTTCGTTTCCGGCGGGGAATGCAATCGTATAGGTTGTCTCGGTAGTGTATTCGTCCGAAACCTTTTCACCGTCGCAGTAGATGTAATAGCCGATAACAGGCTGTTTGCCGGCTTCGGGTGCTTCCCATGCCAGAGTTACCGTGCTCTTGTCGGCACTGAGCGTGGCCACAAGATTGCGAGGCTCTGGATATGTGTCGTCCATACCGTCAGTGATCCTGATGTTGTCCAGGAAGAACTCCGAACCGCCGGTAGCACGTGCGTGGAATATGAGCTGCATCGATTCGAGGTCTTCCGGCATCATCTCGCTGAGGTCGATTTCATGGAGCTTCCATCCGAATCCGTCGACTGCAATACGGTCACTGATTTCTACATACTGGCCGTCTTTGTCGATTGTCTCTACAACTATGAAATTGTTTTCCTTGTCAGTGGCGCTGCGATGATAAAGCCAGAAAGCAATGACCGGACGTGTCCCTTCAATATCGATTACGGGACCTTGGAAGCGTGCTTCGCCAAAAGCAGCCTTATTCTCATAGAACATCACCATGCCGTTGTCGCCGTCCTGAGGCTGAAGACCTTCCAGAGACACGTTTTTCGGACCTTCCTTCACAGCGAAGAAACAGTTACCGTTACCCTCGATGCGCTTGATGGTCCATGGGTCAGTGGAGGTAGCCGGGCCGTCAGGACCTCCGAATGATTCGGCGAACGGCAACTTGTAGTGATCGCCCAAAATAACACTCGTAATGGCGGGATATCCTTTGCCGGCCGAAGTTACCGGACTGATCATGATTGACAGACTTGCCCGTCCTTCATTTTCCTGCGGAATCCACTGCCTGATATCCGACAAGCGTATTTCGGCCTCGCATTCGGTTATTCCTTCCTGAATCGTAATGTAGTCTTCGGTCGTTGCCGACACGAAAATCGACAATGAGTAAGTGAGTGCGTCAAAATTGACATAGCCACCCTGATATCCTCCCTCGGGAGTCTTCCAGGTGACTTTGATGACATCTGTGTCCTTGTCAATTGACGACTTGAGGTCGCGTACGGCTGAGGCGATATCTTCGCCTATCCATGTTTCGGTCGACACACCGGAGCTGTTTCCTTTGTCGCTGAAGCAGGCCACCGTGTAGCTGTTGAGACCGTGGAATGCGGCTGTGTCGGTCCATTCATACGCATTGCCGGGTTCGGGATAGTCAAACACCATAACCGGAATCTTTTCCGATCCCTTATATATCTCTATGGCGGTAAGTTCATCTTGTCCGAGCTTGCTGCCGTCGTTACGCACGGTCGGTGCGGTAAAGCTTACGACGGATGAAATTACACCCTTGTCGGCGGGTTTCACTTTGAGGTCGGTTACATCTGCCGGTGAATCGTAGGTGCTGTTTACGGTAATGATATATTTGAAAATGTCAAAATTGCGGTAAGGGAAATTGTCGGTATAGAACGCAAAATAGCGTATTCCGTCAGTTTCAGGGGTTACGGTTATTGTGTTGGTGGTCGGGGTGTTGTCGCTGCATGCAATCGCCGACAATGGAGTAAGCACGGCTGTACCGCCATAGGGCACCTCTGTCTCGTCCATGAGGTATATGTTCATGGAGGTGGCGGAATTGAATGCTCCGGCATAATTCACTTCAAGCTGGTAGGTGACTCCTGCTCTCATTTTTACAGGAGGCGTGAAAAGCCAGTCGCATGCCTGATTGCGGATGGTTGCCGGATAGCGGCATCGTGCGTTGTCAGAGCTACCCACTATTGCCCATGTACCGTCGTTGTTTTCGTCAATGATTGTATGGAGGTCCCAGGTATCGGTATTGGTGAAGTTCTCGACATAGGGAAGGCGCACACCCTCACCGAATTTTATTTTGTTAGTGAAGGCTTCCGCACCACGCTTTTCGCCACACACCGGAGTGATGCCGAAATAGTAGTTGTTATGGTATAGCGTAGATATCCTGGTGTCTACCTCAGCCTTGTCGAGTCCGGTGGCTACAGCCTTTCCCGAAGGATAGGCAACAACGTCGTAACGTAATGCCCCGGCATCATACATGCCGTTGTTCACGCCGCTCTTGGGAGCGCTCCAGATAACTTTGGCGTTGCCGTCGGCATCTACAGCGAATGTCGGCTCAACAACTTTGTCGGGCACATCGACTCCGACAAATGTATTCTTCTGCGCCGACAGGCCGTTGCCCACGTTATTGCGTGTGGTCACGCGCACCCAGTGCGTGCCTTCGGTTTCAAAAGTGTATTCTATCGATGCCGTTTCACCCGGTTTGATTCCGTCGCAGCTGCCTGCCTCCACGTCGTCGACAAAGAATGTAAGGGTCATCTCGCCAACAAGGTCTGTCTCCTGGTCAATAGCTTTGGTTGGTGCTACAGCCGAAATGACGGCCTCTTTGGACCCGAGCGACTTGAATGTCGTCGTTATGTCGGTAGGGAGTCCGGGGTGGTTTGTCTCTGTTGAAGCTGCCTGCTCACGCACGAACAGCGATGACATGACCGGCTTGACATCGCCGGGCAGATCGGCATACCGGGTGGCGACACCGGTCAGCAGGTCGACAGTGTGGAACGACGCACCCGAACCCCAGCGGGGCAGTGTGGCAAGGAAAAGCTTTCCGCTGGCGCGGTCAAACGTCATGTAGTTTGTTCCGGAGGTAACGCCGGTCTCTCCGATGGTGACTATCCTGTTGTTGGCCATGTCGATGTTGTAGAGCACAACCATGTTTTCGCTTCCGAACGCGGTAGCGTACAGCTCGCCCATGGCGTTTATGGCAAACGAATTGAACAGCTTGTTCTGACAGTCGAATTCCAGAGTTGTGAACTGGAGTGTTGCAGGGTCAAGTTCGAAAGCTTTCTTTACGAAACCGCTGAAACCCACGATTTTCTTTGTGACAGGATTATAGGCTGCCGCCTGACCGTAATTCTCGGCTTTTATCGAGTTGGTAGTGCTTTCGCCAGTCTCCACGTCTATTACCCGGAGATAATATTCCGGCTGGTACCAGGCGTTGGTCTTCGTGAAGAAGCCATACAACTTGCCGTCGTGATAGACCGCGTTCATAAGGTCTTTTACCTCGTTCGTACTTTTTATCAGGGTCAGCTCCATCGGCTCTTTGTCGCTGATGGAGTATATGCCTGTGGCGTAGTCGGACCCTGCGCTTGAGAATGTGGCACACAAGTCGACTTCACCGGCCCGGGCACTTATTGCCGATGGCAACAGGCATCCCAATAAGACTATCGCCCATTTTAAGGACTTCAATGAATAAGACATACAAAAACTAATTATAGTTTGACATATTATTTTATTATAATTTTTGCTGTAGTTGCACCAGCATTTACAATGTATATGCCGCCCGGCAACTCTATTTTAGCCGTTCCTTCGACACTGTTGAGGCATCCGGCCTGCCGTCCGTCGGGAGTGGTCACGGTCACAGTCTGGCCTGTGCAGCCTTCCACGACTATGACATTGCATTCAACCTTTACCGAAGGACTGGCAACCAAGTCTGTATCTATGGATTCGACTCCGCTCATGTGGGAGAGAGAATATTCGCTCATGGCGAAATATTGTCCATCTCTGCTTATATCCGTATCGATGTATACACGCACCCAGCCTTTGTCGATAGCATCCTCAGGAAGATCGACTGCAAGATCCAGCCAGTTGTTGTTGCTTCCGACAGTGCATAGTTCCTTAAGCCCGTTCGACCCGTAGTATTCATAGAGGAACGACGTGGTGGCGGCATCCGTACCGGTCCAGATTCTGGCATGGAATGACCCTTCGACACATCCTTTGGTGGTGAATGCAGGCAGGCTCATGCGTCCCCGGCAGATTGTCCGTGAGTCCCCCTCGAATATGAGCACATAACCACGGCCATCAGAGGGAACGGGCATATCTTTATAAGCGACGAAGGCCCAGTCGAGAGTATAGTCGTCAGCCGGCGTGTGTACGAAGAATCCCGACTGATACCTGTTTGGCGCGACGAATGTTTCCTTGAACGGGACCTTCGTGGGAGTGCCGAGCATGACAGGAGCTGTGGAAAGCTCCTGATTCACTCCTATGCTGTTGGCCGCCTGCACTCCGAATGTAAGGATGGTCTGGTCAGCTCCCTGTTCGAGGTTGTATTCAAAGCTCGTCTCCTTAATGCCGGCGGCTACCGGGACCCACGAGCCTCCACCGGAATTCTGGTCCCATAAAAACACGTTGTAGACGAGGTCGTCAGGGTTAAGGATATTCCCGATTTTGTCTTCAATCGGAGCAAGCCAGCTGATTCGCGCAGTCATATTGTCTTCCGAAGCCTCTACTTTCAGATTGTCTACCTTCTCGGGGATTGTCAGGCCTGTGTAGATATTGACCCAGGCGGTGGCACCCTCTTCTTCTCCAATCCATGTGGTGATGTCGATACGGTTGATGAGTGAGTTTATCTCTACCTCGGCAATTTGTTCCGACCCGGGACGCCCGGTCACTATTGCTTCGGTGGAAGCCGACACCACAGCCTTAATTTGCGAATCGGCCGGAAGCGTTTCGCCTCCGATGGTAGTGACTGGCATGCGGAAGCTGACTTTTGCCACGTCGCCGTTCGGCCCTTCGGTGAGTTCTGTCCTGATATCGGTTACCGCACCTACCGAAGAATCGGTCACAGCGAGTTTCCTGATATTGAACCGGCGCATGAATATTCCGGCCATATCTGACTGCGACATACAGTGGATGCCTATGTACCAGGTGCCGGATGACGGCACACGGAAACGTCCGCCGTAGGTTGCGAAGTCGGGTTCAACAATACGGGTGGGTTCCATGATTGAGCCTGTCATAGCGGCAGCATGTGGCGCGTTGCCGAATTTGACCTCAAGAAACTCCGAGGGATAGTTGATATTGAAATAGCAGGCTTCGAATTCCAGGCTATAGAAGGTGTCGTCAAACGCAGTGGCAGGCAGGAACAGCCAGTCGTCCATACGCATAATCTCTGAGTAGCCGGAGAAAAACACCTTGGAATCATAATCCTCGGAGTCGTAGGCCACCCATGTCACTCCGTCGCCGTTTACATCCTCAACAGAGAACAGGCCTGTCTCCTCAGGCTTGGGTTCCAGAACGTAGTCAGGCACCAGCGGGCGTCCTGCGACGACGGTGTTGCTGTAGGCCGGTTCGGAGTATTTTTCATCACTTATGGCGGTGACTGAGGCTGTATATGGGGTCAGCTCCACGTCGGACGGGAGCTCCAGGTCAAACGAAGTCGACGTGGTAGTACCTTTGACTGAGCCGTTGAGACTGATGGAATAGCTTATGGCCGATGCGTCGACATACCCTCCGTGGCTGCCCGTTGTCACAGCTGCCCAAGTCAGATGTCCATTATCATCGAGTTTCACATCTGTAGGTTTCGACGGCGTATCATGTCCGATATAAAGGCTCACCGGCAGAGAGAGGCCTGTTTTGCCTTCGGCCGACATGCGCATGGTGAAAGTATGTGTGCCTGTCGACAGCCCGTTGACCGGGACACGGATTGTCGCCCCCGGGGCGGCGGTTCCGTCGCAGAGATGTTCGCCGTCGACAGCCATCGACCAATCGAGCACGACCGACGATTTTATGACTTCACCGTTGTTATAGAGAGCCGGAGCCTTGAACACGAGCGTGCCCGAACCGGCACCCTTGTCAAATTCAGAGTGGGCGAATTCGGGTCGGGCCGGAGCGTCGGTATAATAGCTCTCGTTACCGGCGAATATGAAACTGAACTGTTCGAGAGCGTAATATTCCTGAATTGTCGTCACACTCCTGTCAGTGGGCGAAATCCAGTAGATTCCCGAACTGTTCGAACTGGCGAAATTCCAGAAAAAACGTCCATGGGTAGTGGAATAGGCCAAACCGGTAATCACATCGGTGGTTCCGACGCTGCCGGCTGTCGAGAATATGACGGTCTGGTTGCCCAGACGGTCGATTTTCACGAAATCGCCATTGAGGCAGACACCATAGAGGCTCCGGTCGACCGGGTTATATGCCAGCGATTGGCACACATGTGACTCCTCTAATGAAGAAACAGACTTCACGACGGTAATATCGGTCGGATTATCTGCCGGACATCGTGCGAATGCGAGGCCATTCTCCGTCGATGCGTAACCGTACACATATCCGTCGGAGTCGTTGAGCGTTGTCGATAGAAAAAGTATAGGAGTGCTTAGCGTGGTCCTTTCGACAATCTCGCCTGTGGCGAAATCAATTTCCACATAATCGATGCGGTAGATAAGGTCGTTAAAGGAATACGGACAGTATCCGCAAACGCGACCGTTGTAATACCATCCGCTCATGAGTGATCCATTCTCCTGAAACAATGGGTCTGACCATAGGCCATTGTACTGGCCCTCACTGTCAAATTCATTAAGCCCCAGCACCGAAGGAATGCCGCTGAAGACGAGATAACCGTAAAAATGTCCTACCTCAGGTACTTCTGCTGCACGAGAAATGGCAAGGGGCATCTTTCGGCTGTCGACTCCGGACATATCCGGAAGGGAAGGACATATTTTCCTGGTCTTTATCTGTTTCTCTCCATAATTGTCAGAGAAACTGTAATGACGCACAGTGTGTCCGCTTCCCGTCAGTGGTGCAGCCCAAACGGCTGTCAGCGCCGAGAAAGAGTACATCGCTGTCAGAATGTTTCGCAAGAAATGTTTCATATAGCACTTATTAGTCTGTATTAATTCGATGGTGTATAGTAATTGCAGTCCGAGGCGAGAGTAGGCTCGATAATTGCTTAGTCACTAAATCCGGTGACAAAGATACAAAAAATAATTACGCAGTGTCTAAAAAATGTCAAAAAGTAAAAATAAATCACACGCCCGATTACATTTGGCTATACTAATGGCATAGTACGTACGCCCTTGTGATCATTCGTCCGGTTATCCGGTTATTGGCAAATTTTTTTGAACATTCGGCCCAAAATCCATAATTTTACAACTTATTACGATTGAATTATGAACAGCCAACTCTCACACCAGCCCGCACTCGCGCGCCAACGACTGGCGTCGCTCGACATTCTGCGGGGTCTCGACCTCTTTCTCCTTGTGTTTCTCCAGCCCGTACTTGTGGGCATAGGTCGCGCTGCCGACTGGCCCTGGTTACAGGCGGTGCTCTACCAGCTGGACCATGAAGTGTGGGAAGGCTTCCGGTTCTGGGACCTGGTGATGCCGCTGTTCCTTTTCATGGTAGGGGCTTCGATGCCGTTTTCATTTGCCAAGTTCCGGACGATGTCTGACGGGCGCCGGCTGGCTTACCGCAAGATTGTACGGCGTTTCCTGATGCTCTTCCTTTTCGGCATGATTGTGCAGGGCAATCTCCTCGGTCTCGACCCCGACGCGATCTACATCTACAACAACACCCTGCAGTCGATCGCCGTGGGCTACCTCATCGCCGCCGTCACGCTGCTCCACTGCCGATGGCGGGCACAGATTGCCATAACCGCGCTGCTGCTTGTCACTTACTGGCTCCCTATGGCATGGTGGGGCGATTATTCGCCGACAGGCAATTTCGCCTACCGGGTCGACGAGTTAGTGATCGGACGCTTCAGGGGTGACCTGACCTACACGTGGGTATGGAGCTCGCTGACATTCGGCGCCACCGTACTGCTCGGTGCTTTAGCCGGCGACCTCATCAAGAATCCACGGCGAAGCCGCCCGCACACTGCTGTCGAGCTGCTGGTTACGGGTGCCGTACTTACGGCTGCCGGGCTGCTTTGGGGTCTCGAAATGCCGATTATCAAGCGCCTTTGGACATCATCAATGACTTTGTTTGCCGGAGGCATATGCTTTATGGTCATGGCGGCTTTTTACTGGTGGATTGATGTCCGGGGGCACAGCCGTGGCCTGAACTGGCTCAAAATCTACGGCATGAACCCGATAACGGCCTATTTGCTCGGCGAAGTGATTAACTTCCGCAGCATCGTTGCCTCGGTAAGCTACGGCCTGCAGCCCCACATAGGCCCGGAATGGTACGCCGCGTGGCTCACTTTCGGCAACTTCCTCATCCTGTTCCTCATCCTGCTCCTGATGTACCGCCGGGAAGTATTCCTGAAAGTATAGCAGCGCCGCAACCGCTATGGTTACTGAACGGCTCGTGCATCCGGTTGACAATTAATGGAATGTTGATATTGTATATAAATAAGTAAACGTAAGTAGTAAAATAGCAATCCAGACTGCGACCAAGCACCATACTGATTTTTTTATTTCCCCCTTCGTAAAGAATCGGTAAAAAAGATATAATCCCATAATATTGCAACAAGGACATAGGAATATTGGTATCATATTTGAAATTCTACCAAGAAGTACTTTTAAAATTATCATAAAAGGAATAACAGGTGTCGTAAAAATTGGCAACACCGTAAAAATGGCGAAAGCTAAAATGCCGTTAGGACATTTATATTCTTGCTTCAACTTCTTAGCATATGGATATGCTATTAGTGGATATCCGACCCATAATGGAGACGAAATAGCAATACAAAAAATATATAGGTCATTCATACGCGAAATTACAAAAACAATTTGGATATTTTACAGAATTATGCACGCCGCTTCTTGTACAATCTTCGCATGGGAGTCGATCACTCCCGTCACCACCGAAAGTACCGTCCACTGGGTAGGGATGTACGGTTCGACGGTTCGTGCATCCACATTATGCCTCCCGAATAGTCGGGAATTTCAGCTCGGTTGTATTTTCGGATCATCTTCATGGTGATCGACGCATTCATGGTCAGAATAATTACTTGGCGATGCTGTCAGGTTTGAAGATCACAGGCAAAGTCCACCATACGTCCACAGCTTCCCCATTCTTTTTACCCGGTATAAACTTAGGCAAGCTCTTAACTACGCGTACTGCTTCCTCGTCAAAGGCAGGACCACCGGAGCGCACGACCTTAACCTTGCCTACCGAACCGTCCTTGGTGACTACAAACTGAACGACAACCCGACCCTTCAAGCCGCCGTCTTTTGCCACAACCGGATAACGGATATTTTCGTGAATCCATTTCACAAGAGCTTCGTCTCCGTTAGGGAACTCGGGCATCTCATCAACACTAATGTATGCATAGCTTTTATCTTTGTAATAATACTCACTTATATAATTACTGCTATTGAAGCAAATCATATCGCACAAATCAGTGAAGCAGTCCGAAAACTCATATTTATAGTGTCCCAGTTCCTTTACAAAGGGGAATTCCTTAAATATTAATTTCCCTCCTATAAAAATATAGAATGAAATTAGCGAATAACCATCCACATGGCAATAGACTGTGCTGTCATATTTTTCGCTGACTATCGGAGGTACTATTTTCCTTACAAACAAAGAATCAACCGAACGAATTATATAATCTCCGGCATCATTACCCAAGTCTACACTTGGATAATTATATCCAGGCATAGACAACCGACATCCGTATGAACCTATAGAATCCTTGTCTGTTATGGGCTTAATAGTCATTCTGACTCCATACATAATATTCGAATAGGATATCCAACATGAATCAATAGACGTTTCTGACAGAGTAATGACATCATCTCCAACCGGAATATTTCCGCGTCCTTCAACATTGACGGCATCAGCGTCAATGGCAGAAATTAGGATTGCTGTAATTACGATAAATAATATAAAAAACAGTTTTTTCATAATTTTAGAAGTCTTATCAATTCCTTTGTAGTACAATTATCAAATTTGCAGTTATTGAATTCCTTATAATTTTCAGTAGTTTTATCCCATAACGAATTATTGTAGATTTCCCTCGGAATCGAAGTAGCCGCCAGAGAAGAGCTGCTGAACTACCCTGTCGTCCTCGATCACCAAGTTGCCCAGGTACTTCCTTACCGTCACGCCCCAGCCCTCCGGACTCGCCAACGCGCTCCGCAGCTTCGCCCCGTCCGGGCCGTAAGACGTAACCACGCGCATTGTCTCGTCATAAGACCTGTTATTTGTGGAACTTACGCGAGTAGGATTCTCCATTTTCGAATTCATAATATATCAAACCGTGTTCCTTACTGACCACAGATTTTACAATCTTATTCTTGATTAGGTCTCTCCAATACTCACTATAGCACGAATTGCTATTATCAAAAACAATGCAGTCCGGATAATCAATGGAGGAGCAGTAATATTCCAATTATTATAATTTTTGTCTTCATTTACTTACATTTTTAAAAAACTCTAAAAAAGGGATCAATTCCATGAAGATTAGTTGGGTTTATCGGAAGCACGTACCTATTGCCATATGATATCATTCCAAACCGGTCTTGAATTGCTGTTATAGGATCTACAATCATTGTAAATCCCATTATACTTGCTCCGGTAATGTAATTATCGATATTACTGCTTCTTAGTGGCAGGCTGGGATTATGGAACTGAGTCAGGATCTCCATAATACCTTATAATGTTTTCAAGAGATATGTTATTGTCATTGCAGAATTTATCAAATGACTCCTTATTATAGAAATGAGCTTCTGTAATTATTCCATGATTAGTCCTTATTTCATTAGTCCATATTTCTTCTGATGTAACTCCGGTTTCATGTGTCAGTAAACTAACTCCGGTTCCCAGAAACAGAAATATGTCACCACTACCATATTTAGTTATCTGTATTATCCATTTGTCAGTCTTATACAAATCCACATAGGGTATACTGTCCATATTAACTGAGTCAATTTTATACGAGTAATGACCACTTGAAAAAACACGACCATTGTAAAGCCTTTTGTTCTTTATATATACATCGTCTCCACCCACTATCGCACATTTGTCAGACATATCTTTGTTATAGATTGTTTCATATTCCGGATAAAACAATAAGTACATATCATCACCCAGAGGTATAACCTTATTGAAATAAATGCCTCTATCATTATTTACATCAATATACGGAATACGTGGAGAGGGACCGGATTTTGTAAACATAATATTTCTATCATATATAAGCTTATCTCCTATACTTCTTAAAGAAAACTGTTCTGGACATATTACCTGCGAAAGAGGATCGAATTCCAAAGCTTCATAAAAATATTTGTGTTCCGGATCCCGCATATTCGTCCGCAGTATGAGTTTTGCATTGTCCTTTTCCCACTCACCAAAAAAAGAACGGCTGCGAATCACAATTTTAAAAGTACTGTCGGAATATAAGTATAGACTATCAAATCGCTTGTTGCAGGTATATTCACCTACAGCACCTGATGATGGGAATCGTGGTACACAGCAATCCAATGTCATTGCCATCACTAAAAATAACATAATATGTCTCATCTCGCATACAAATCTTTAATGTAGTCAATGAATGAATTTTTTAAATATTGCTTGATCATAAATGACCTCATGATATCTTCAATTGACGATTTAGAGTTTACAGGAAGAATTCCTAAATTTTTGTAAAAATTTTCCCCGTCCACAGTTATACCTAATACCCATTCTGGGGTTATATCTTCCGAGTTATTGATTTTTACTGAAGATGGAATAAGTCTCCGCCCAATGCCACGCGCCACGGCTCACCGTAGGGATAATAGCCCGTCTCCTGCACAATCTTCGCATTGGAGTCGATCACTCCGGTCACGTTCCCCTGATAGTCCGTCAGATAGTAATAGGCATTTCCCTCGGAATCGAAGTAGCCGCCCGGGAAGAGCTGCTGTACAACCCTATCGTCCTCGATCACCAAGTTTCCCAGATATTTCCTGACAGTCACGCCCCAACCCTCCGGACTCGCCAGCGCGCTCCGCAGCTTCGAACCGTCCGGACCGTAAGACGTAACCACGCGCCACCCCTCCGACAGCCATATGTCCGTAGCCTGGTTCGCGTGGTTGTACGATATGTCGGTGATCCCCCGGCTTCCGTCCGCGGTGACGTTGCCGTTGGCGTCGTAGGAGTACTCCCAGCTCCCGCCAACACCCAGACCGGTCCGGCCACGGTACGGTGTGCCCTCCCCGGAAGACTCCACGCGCCCCGGACGGTTGCCGTCGAGCGTGTAGTCAATAAGAAATTTAAGGCGGCTGAGTGTATTCATGGGCTGGAGGTTATGGATTCGCAAATGTAACACTAATAAACCTTATTTCAAAATATTTATCGGTTTTTTTATACAAAGTTACTAAATTTGCAGTCAAGCAATTTCAATTTTTGAATTATGTATTTCAGCAGACCTTGGACTTCTATCTAAGTGATAGGCAGTCCTGAAAATTCCAATCTCTTTTAGGTCAAGACAATTAGTCTATGGGTTTCGTGTACCGACTTTTTTGTAAAGGCGTTACGTTGTCATAGTTGCTCTGTCGGGTAATACTGTCTATTCACTTCTCCACGATTTCAACAACAAAAATGATTGAACGTATCAAATCGTTGGGGGAAATGGAGACGAAGCAG
>CAZAZA010000057.1:0-18779 GCA_964489495.1 uncultured Bacteroides sp. | reverse complement strand
AATCCTCTTTATCAGGATAAGAAAGCATCCTGTAATATCTACTTCGACCGCCATAACGGTATGTATAAAATGAAAGACTTCGGCAACGACAATTATAGCGGCGATTGTTTTTTCTTCGTGGGGCAGTTAAAGGGGCTGGACTGTAATCGGGCGGCTGGCTTCGTGGAGATACTGGAAATCATCAACCGGGATTTGGGATTGGGGTTGGCTTCCGGCACTCCGGTTTCCATGTCCCCTGCAACCGTCTGCCGGGGAGTTCCGGACAAAACCGAAGAAACACCCGAAAAGCCAAACAAGCCCTACCACTTCCGGGGACGAAAGAGGGAAAGGACATATCCGACTACTTCAAAGCCGGGAACACCCGTGAAGATTTTCTGAAACTGTTTATCGAATTTTTAGACAACCTGTATAGCGACACATTGATTATGCTAAAATCATGCGAGATAGATTTCAACAACCCGCCTGCCAAAGCGCAAGAAATTATTTCGGCGGGTGACGTTCCGTTAGGAACACAAGGCAACCTGTTCGGCATCACCGGGGGCGAGGGAACGGGAAAGAGCAATTATGTAGCCGCAATCGTAGCAGGGTGTATCTGTCCGGTTGGTGCGGATGTAGATACGCTGGGCATACAGATAACCGCCAACGGCAGGCACAAAGCGGTTTTGCTCTATGATACCGAACAGTCGGAAGTGCAACTGTTCAAGAATGTAAGCAACCTGCTGGCACGTGCCAAACAGCCCTACTATCAACGAGGTTCCGTCAATCGACACCAAGTATTGCACCACGGGCTATCATGTAATGAAATACCATTCTCCCGATCCCGCTCAATGGAACATTGGTCTTTCGACTCTCGACGTGTTCATTTTCCGCTATGCAGAGGTGTTGCTCAATTATGCAGAGGCAATGGCCGAACTCGGAAAATGTGATGACGAATTGCTCGACATCACAATCAACAAGCTCAGAGACCGCGTAGGAATGCCGCATCTCACCGCTGCTGTCGGTTTCACTGACCCCAACTGGCCCGATTACGGTTATGAACTCACACCGCTTCTCTACGAGATAAGAAGGGAACGAGCCGTGGAGTTGTTAGGTGAAGGCTTCCGCTGGGACGATATTGTGCGCTGGAAAGCCGGAAAACTTCTTGAAAACCCAAAAACAATGCTGGGTATGAAAGTCAGTGACAAATTGCGCGACAAGTATGATAACTTCAACCGCACAGTCAACGATGACGGATTCCTTGTGGTTTATCCCGACAAGCAGACTCGCAAGTGGGACAATAAGCTGTATCTCCATCCGCTGCCCATTGATGAAACCGTCATGAATCCCAATCTGCTTCCCAACAATCCGGGTTGGGAATAAGTCGGCGATACCTTAAATAGATGAATTCAATTAACAAACAGATTACGACCATGCTTAAAATGAAATATATCGCTGTCATGCTGGCATCCGTCTCAATGTGTGCCTGCAGCGACAACGACGGCGACAACACTGTCTATATACCCAATGCCGGGTCTATTGTAAAAGCTAACTTTTATATCTCCGACGAGCCTGACGTGCGAACCTTCACTGTAAAGCTCACTCCACGGACATATCCAGACTTGAACCCCACGGTAATCGGTGCTGATGCAACAATCTATCTTTCAGCCGACCCTGACAAAGTGGAGGATTACAACCTTCTCAACAACACTGACTATGAATGCCTACCCGAAGGTTGTTTCACTGTAAGCGAGTCGGTGGTAATTGACTCCACAGCAGCTTTGAGGTGAAATCTTTGAGATTGATTACGTAGAGGTCATAGTAGTATTTCACTCCAAGGTCTTGTTTGCCTTCATTGTTCCCTTTACCGCCGTAAAGATATATTGTGTCTCCCGAGGGGGATGCACCCATAGAGGTGAAAAAACGTGGAGGGATAACATCGCCTTTGAGAGGGACAGTGTCGAAGCGATGTGTGTGTAGGTTGAATTTCACGAATTTATTGAAATACTTTCTATCACCATATCCTCCGAAAATCCATGCCGAGCTGCCGTCTTCACATAGAAGATGTGCATGATGGTGTATGGCTTTGTTGTCACCGGTGTGCTCAAGAAGTCTCCACTGACCCTTTTCCGGATCTATTTCGCCGGAGAAATCATCGTAATAAATTTCGTAAGTATATATCTTTCCCTTTTTGTCACTGTAAAAATTCATGCCGTGGCGCACCGGAAGTTTGCCGTTGCCTTTAAGGTGGAGTTTCTGTATTTCCAATGTGTTGGCATTAAATTTCGTTATAGAGTCGCTATTGTAGGAATAAAAAGTATTGTATATGGGGTCAAATGCGCATCCAGTGGGTGATGGAGACTTGAATTGGGCGATTTTTTTCCAATAGTAAGCATCGTTGATTTGCCAATTGGGATTTAATACAAGTCCTGCTACATTCCCTTTGGAATCATATACCGTTGTACCTTCGCTCTCGTTGAGGGGGATATCCTGTAAAATGCCATCGCTTTTCGATTGACACCTTGATGTCGATATTTCGTGTGGATATATCGCGTGAATGGAAAGAATGGGAGCATAGTTCCCGTTCCCCTTCTTTCGCGAAATAGATATATACTGAATCGTCGCTGAAACTATTGCGCAGCATAAGGTTGAGCATTTCGCCAGTTTCACGGTTCGTTATTCCGAATATGAAACCGGGACTCGACAGGTTGTTTACATGGATAGAAAACTTTACCGAAAGATGGCTTACAGGACCGGCTTCAGCATCTTGAGATGGGATGGTAAGGGCTGAACGGTCGGCTATATCCATTTCTTTGCCATGAAAACGCAGTCCTTGGGCAGCCACGTTATCAACGGTTAAAATCATCAGCAAGTATATCAGCGACAAGAATAGTCGGCTCATGGAGTATAAGGTGAGAATGTTTTTGAACAGATGAAAAGATATATTCGGTAATAATCCGGATATATTGTCGTGCAATTTTATATAAAAATCTTTTCACTAGGTCTATTAAAAAAATGTTAATAAAATTCGAGGCCAAAAGACTGATGGCTTCCGGATATGACGTATAATTACCATATACATCATTGTCAGATTGTCTGTTGCTCTTTTTTATATGAATATTACGCGATTCTCTCCAACGAGATTGCAGATAACGGTAATAGTCCTGATACCTGTTATCTGCTTTGCACGGTTTAGGTTCACTTCATCCCCTCACGAACCAATGCGTTGCTGAAATACCATGAGTGAGGTTGAATTTTTGAGTGAGAGAGGGGAGGAGGTTTTGGCGGATGCCTAAATAGAGATTGGCTTGGGGGTGCGACCGGATTATGTCGCAAAGGAGGGGGGCAAATCCGCCTCCGTATAGTTCAAGTGAGCCGATTTCGTCAATGATTATATTATGATAATGGTTGTTTTGTAATAGAATGTTGATTATTGACCGAATAGAGTCGAAAGCTTGTGAGTGAAATTCCCATTTTTTGCTGCCTGGTGTCTGTACGGTTTTCAATCGGCAAATTTCTATACGTTGCATTGTGGGTAGGATTAGCCCGTCATAGCTTAAATGGATACCGTCTTGGAAATTCTTAATCATGACAACACCGACTCCTCCCGACAGATAGAACTGTCGGAGTAGCCATGATGTCTTGCCACTGTCACGAGGACCTGTCACTATTGTGACTTTCATTTTGATGTGAAATCAAATTGCAGAGATGAGTAAAATTCCCTTCCTGCCTGTGGATAGCCTTCGGTGTAGTAATAGAGTTTGTCTGTCAGGTTCCGGACACCGCATCTGATAGTAAGCATGTCGTTGAGCAACTTATAAGAAGCATTCAGATTGATGACAGCAAAACCGGGTACAAAGAGTGATCCGTCGCTCGTGCTGAGAGCCGAGCTGTAGGCTGTAAAATCGCCGGCAAAACTAAGGCCGCATTTCAGTCTCCAATCCACGGCCACTACACCCTTGCTGTGGGGGACATCGGTGAATTTGACGCTGCGATCCGTCGTATTTACCCGGTCGATATAGCTGTAGTTGCCGCTGATTGTGAGCGAATGAAGCAGTGTGTAGCTTAATGCCACTTCGAAACCTCTGAATTGAGCTTTACCTTTGTTTTGCAGCTGCCAGATAGTTGGATTTTCCGGATCTACACCGGTTATTTCCATTATCGTATTGGTTAGCCATGAATAATAACCGCTAACGCTCCATAAAAAATCACTTATACGTCCGTTGATTGTCAGGTCGAGATTATAGGAATGTTCCGTAGTAAGGTCCGGGTTTGGAATCGCTTTCCCAAGTTTGAACGAATAACGTTCGTCAAGTGTCGGGAAGCGTGATGTGCGTGCAAATGAAAGTGCAGCGGAATGTGATTTTATGAATTTCCATTTCAATGAAGCCTGATAATTAAAATCGAGGTTGCTTGTATGCGGATAATCCACAATTCCGTTATCAGGAGCGTCGGGCGGCTCTTCATACCGTTCTGCTTTCGTGCCTTTACGACCGAATAAACCTGCTGCGGCATTTAAACGCCAGGTTTTGTCGAAATCGAGTGTGTTTTCTACTGCAAACGAATAAAAGTTGTCGGCCATACGGGCTTCGGGATCGTCATTATCATGGGCTCTATGCACATCTCTTTTAAAATTTCCACCAAATCTGATCAAGTCTTTTTCATGCAGTCGTATTCCATATCCTAAATATGCTCCAATCGAATAGTCGTTATAAATGCTTGTGAAAGAAGATTCCTTGTCCTGTGTTGTACAGGAAATGTCATCATATGATTTTAATTTGTTATAATACCTGTCATAAAAAAGCCGTGATTCAAGAGATCCTTCAGCAATTTTTGTAGAGGAGTGAAACATGATTTCATCCTTGTTCCATTTGGGATATCTCCAGAACCTTGCCTTTCCCGACCTTCCAAGGTATGTAGGTACACCTTTATCGGCCCTTATCATTGTGTAGCTGATGGTATACTGATCGGTTGAATTAGGGGTAAATCCGAACTTTGCATTCAAAGTAAGGTCGTGCGTTCCGGAATTGACAAGATGACGCGAAGTCTGTAGGCCCTCGATCGGTGTGAATGAATGTGGCAGACGAATATATTTACGGTCGATATATGATACCCCGGCTGATGCGAAGAACCGGTCTTGTCGTGTTCCGGCATATCCGCCAATGTCCCATGAATTGGCATCCAATAGCAGGGAAGTGTTAGCTTTCAGTTCAAGCGGTGAATCCGGAACAGCAGAAACGAGATTCACAGCTCCACCCATGGCGTTGCCTCCAAGCAACAACGATGGCATTGTTCGCTGCACACTTACTTTGGCGAGTGTAGCAGTCTGCAGTCGTCGCATATCCATTTCACCTTCGTATGGAACATATATCGGGACTCCATCGAGAAAAACCGGTACTCTCCGCTGGTCAAACCCCCTGAGATAAAAACTTCCTTCGTTTCTTGCTCCTGCATCGCGGACAGTGATTCCGGGAAGCAGGTCGATTGCTTCGTCGACACGCTGTGTATTGTGGCTTGTCATAAAGTCGCCTGTCATCATATTGACGCTTTTTTTTGCCCTTACTCCGGTGACTGTCACGTCACCGAGGTTGACGTGAGGAAGTGTATCATTTTTTTCAATTGCTGAAACAGTCGATATGGAGAGTAAACTAATACCGATAAAAATGCCTTTTAAATATTTCATATAATGTGATTTTTATTTTGGAACAATAAAAATAAAGGAATGTTCTATTTTTACCAATAGAACCAAAATATGTTTTTAGATGTTAAATATTCAATTAAATAAAACTCAAAAAGGCTGAAAGATGGATAATCCAAAAACAGAAATTACAAATGCATTTCCGGTGGTTATATTCTGGGCATCGGTGTGGGGTATTGTCGAGGCTACAATAGGCTGGCTTCTTCACACGGCGCATGTCCCTGGCGTGGGATATATCATATATCCTCTGGCACTTGTTTGCATGACAGCTGCTGTAAACTTTACCGGACGCAGTAGTGCCGCAGCATGGGTGGCAGCCGGTGCAGCCGCAATTAAATTGACTGATTTATTCTTGTTGGACGGGCGTCCATTCTACTATGTCACCAATCCGGCAATTTATATCTTGCTTGAGGGATGCGCTACAGCAGCCTTTTTCCGTTTATCGTCAAATCTGTTTGATAAGAAGACTAAGATGACATCTTATCTTAAGGCTTTTTCGATCGGAGTAGGGTGCGCATTCGCAGCATTTGTTGTTTTCAAACTGTGGCAAGCCGGAATGTCGGCGTTTGTGGAGGAAAATCCCGGCGTAGCTCTTTTCTGGCAGTCTTCAAGGCTTTCATCGGCAGTGATTCAGATACTCACCAAGGGCGCATGGCTGACAGTGGCATTATGGGCCGTTAAGCGTATGGCAGAGCGTAATGCAAGGGTATCGCTTAAAATATCGCCTGTTGTGGCATGTATCAGTGGCTTTTGTGCCATTATTATAACACTTGTGACTTTTTGAAGATACGTATCATGACGATAGACGGAATAGTGCTGGCCGGAGGTCACAGCCATCGTTTCGGTTCGGACAAAGCTTTGGCAAAGATCGGAAACAGAACCATGTTGCGCATAGCACTGGACAATCTGTCGGTTGCATGCGACCATGTGGCTGTGAGTAGCGGCGAGAAGCCATACGGCGCTTTTATGGACGACATGATTCCAGATGTGCGTCATGAGGCCGGTCCGTTGGGTGGAATAGAATCTGCGATGTTGAAGAGTAAAGCCGAACGCCTGCTGTTTGTCACATGCGACATGCCGTTGATATCGGCCGACACGCTGCTTCAGATGACCGAAATCCCTGATCGTGGACAAGCCGTCGTATGGACGACGGAGGAGGGTGAGGATATGTCATTCCCGATGCTTATATCGCGTAAACTTCTGCCTCGTCTCTCATTGTTTCTTGACAATGCCGATAAAGAAAATGGCAATCGTTCTATTAAGAGTTTTCTCTCTTTCGTACCGGTTGATCATCTTATGCTGACAGAACAACAAAAAAAAGAGTTCGTGAATGTCAATACACATGCCGAATTTCTAAAAATCAATGGATAATATAACACTCAAAACACATTATTATGGCAACTAACATAACACGAAAATTGACCGGCTCGCCTGTAAAAGGCTTGATTGGAGCAACTGTCGGATTCTTTTTTGGATCTGCGGCTGTATCGCTTTTCGGTCCGACTGCCCATCATTTTAAAACTGTGATGGAGCTAAGTCCGACAATGGTAGGGATTCTGGTGGCCATACCCTCGCTGTCCGGCTCTATTCTGCGTATACCATTTGGCGCATGGGTTGATACGACGGGAGGTAAAAAACCATTTTTGATTCTTATGGTAATGTCGCTTCTCGGCATGGCGGGGCTCATAGGTCTTGTAAGTCATCCGGAAATGATTGATCATTCGACTTACTGGCTTTTTATTTTGTGTGGATTGTTTGCCGGATGCGGGATAGCAACGTTCTCGGTTGGAACAAGCCAAATTTCATACTGGTATCCTCAGGCAAAGCAAGGGTCGGCGCTCGCCACTTATGCAGGTATCGGCACACTTGCTCCGGGAGTTTTTGCCCTGATACTTCCGTATTTGGTCAAACTCGGTTGGGTGAACGCATATGTAGCATGGTCGATATTCCTTCTTATCGGTACTCTCCTTTATTGGTGGCTCGGTAAAAACGCTCCATATTTCCAACTTCGGGACCAGGGACTGGATACGGTTCAGGCACAAACACAGGCCCGTGCGGCAGGCGAGGACCTTTTCCCCAAAGGCAATATAAGAGAGAGCCTGTCGGATTCGGCAAAAGTCCCGGCTACATGGATACTGGTCGCGCTGTACTTTGCAACATTCGGCGGCTTTTTGGCACTGACATCCTGGTATCCTACAATCTGGCGGAATGAATACGGATTTGATGTTACCAAAGCCGGAATATTTACGGCAATGTTCTCAATACTGTCGGCGGCACTCCGCGTTGTTGCCGGCCCGTGGAGCGATAAGATAGGAGGTCGTCGTCTTTGTCTGCTTTCGATGATTATGCTTGCCGGCGGAGCTCTCGGCGTTATGTTTATCCGTGGTGAATTCTGGACTGTAATATTTACTATAGTAATAGCAGCTGCGATGGGATTTAATAATGCGGCGGTATTCAAACTCGTGCCGGCCTATGTGCCTCAGGCTGTAGGGGGCGCCTCCGGTTGGGTAGGCGGTATCGGCGCTTTCAGCGGCTTCCTGCTCCCGACGCTAATGGGATGGATGGTATCGGCAGGCGGTAACAGCTGGTATCTGCTCGGATTCATTGTATTCGTAATCATGGCTGTTATCAACATATTGCTGCTTCTGTTCTGCCTAAAACCAGCTGCGGCGACGGTAAGTTCTTCATCAACTAAGAAATAACGATGTTATGTTAGATAAGTATAGCAATTTTTGTCCGGCATCGCCAAAAACTTCGGAGTCTGCCGACGGCTATGTGCAGACAAAGACTGAAAACCGCGATTGGGAAGATTTTTACCGCAATCGCTGGCATCATGACAAGATTGTCAGATCGACTCACGGATGTAACTGTACGGGGTCGTGTTCATGGCAAGTTTTTGTCAAGAACGGAGTTGTGACCTGGGAACTTCAGCAGACCGATTATCCACATACACCGGCCGGTATACCCAACCATGAACCGAGAGGCTGTCCCCGAGGGGCCAGTTACTCATGGTATCTTTATAACAGTGGTCGCGTAAAGCACCCTATGGTGCGTCGTGAGCTGGTTGAAGCCTACAGAGCAGCCAAAGCTGTTCATCACGACCCGGTCGATGCGTGGGAAGCGGTAGTCAGTGACGAGGCAACACGTAAATCCTATATGACACGTCGTGGACTTGGCGGATTCTTGAGGGTGAGCTGGGATGAGGCTATGGAAATAGTCGCCGCATCAAACGTTTATACGATTAAAAAGTATGGCCCTGACCGTATTGCCGGCTTTTCACCTATACCGGGATTCTCGATGGTCTCATACGGCGCAGGTACACGTTATCTAAGCCTTATCGGGGGCACATGTATGAGCTTTTATGACTTTTACTGCGACCTGCCGCCTTCATCACCACAGACGTGGGGCGAGCAGACTGATGTGCCGGAGAGCAGTGATTGGTATAATTCGTCGTTCCTGATGCTCTGGGGATCAAATGTGCCGGTGACGAGAACTCCTGACTCACCATTTTACACTCAGGTACGTTACAAAGGAACAAAGGTTGTTGTTGTCTCGCCGGATTTCAATGATGCCGCAAAGTTTGCCGATGTATGGTTGAGCCCTCAGCAAGGAACCGACTCGGCTCTCGGCATGGCCATGGGCCACGTCATTCTTAAAGAATTCTACATCCAACGCCAGATACCTTACTTTCAAGATTATGTCCGTCGTTTCAGCGATCTTCCTTTTTTGGTGAAACTTGAGCCATATGGTGAAGAAGGTCATTATCAGGGGGGGATGTTGCTGCGTGCAAGCGATTTTTCCGACAAACTCGGTCTTGATAAGGATGCTGACTGGCAGATGATGGTTTTTGACGAAAAATCAGGCCGCATAGTCATTCCGCAAGGTCAGATCGCGTCGCGCTGGGACGGAAGCGGTAAGTGGAATACAAATCTTAAAGATGTAAGAGACGGAAGTGATTATTACCCGGCTCTATCGGTTAAAGACAGAAATGATGAGATACTGAGTGTGGACTTCCCGTACTTCGGAGGGACACCTTACAGTAATCCCTATTTTAACTCTCATGGTCAGGAAGACCGAGTCACGCGCCGTGTACCTGTCAGGATGGTCAGGACCTCCGACGGAACGTCTGTGGCTGTATGTACAGTTTTCGACCTGATGTGTGCACATTATGGAGTTGACCGTGGGCTTAACGATCCGGATATACCTAAATCCTATGATGAAGAAAAGCCCTACACACCGGCATGGGGCGAGAAAATCACTGGAGTAAAGGCTTCTGCTATTATCAGCGTAGCACGTCAGTTTGCCGAGAATGCTGCAGCTACAAAGGGACGCACAATGATAATCATTGGCGCGGGAGTCAACCAATGGTTCCATTCCGACATGAATTATCGGGCGGCGATCAATTGTCTTGTCCTATGCGGCTGCATCGGACAATCGGGCGGGGGATGGGCCCATTATGTCGGGCAGGAAAAAATCCGGCCGATGGCCGGATGGGCAATGTATTCGTTTGCCTCCGACTGGAATCGTCCGTGCCGTCAAGTCAATGCAACCAGCTACTACTACCAGCACTGCGATATGTGGCGTTACGAGCATGTGGCTCTTAAGTCGCTGCTGTCACCAATATGCACAAATAAGAATTGGGACGGTATGTCGCTTATTGATGCAAATGTTGTGTCGCAACGTCTGGGCTGGCTTCCGCTATCACCTCAGTACACTGTAAATTCGTTAGAAATATCCAAACTGGCCGATAAAGCCGGAATGACCCCGCAGCAGTATCTATGTGAAAAATTGCATACAGGTGAGATAGCGCTATCTACCGAAGACCTTGACAATCCGGTCAATTTCCCGCGCGTACAATTTATCTGGCGTTCCAACTTGCTTGGGTGCAGCGGGAAAGGCATGGAATATTTTATGAGGCATCTCTTAGGCACACAGAACAACGTGCTTGGCGAAGATCTTAAAGCGGAAGGGGGAATGTTGCCAAAAATCGAAAAATGGCGTGATCCCGTGTATGGAAAGCTCGACCTGTGCGTGACTGTGGATTTCCGCATGACCACTTCTTCGCTTCACAGCGATATAGTTTTTCCCGCAGCCACATGGTATGAGAAAGATGACATCAATTCAACCGACATGCATCCTTTCATTCACCCGTTCTGCGCAGCGGTGGATCCATGCTGGGAGGCGCGTACCGACTGGGATTTTTTCAAAGGTCTGTCGGCTAAGCTGTCAGAGCTTTCTAAAGGGCATTTAGGCGTTGAGCGCGATTTGGTCATGACTCCAATGATGCATGATTCGCCAAGCGAAATCACTGAACCGCTCCATGTGTCGGACTGGAAGGAGAACGGGACTGTGCCCGTGCCGGGTTGTAATCTGGGCAATCTCACTGTAGTAGAGCGTGACTATTCTCAGATTTATAATAAATTTACATCTGTAGGCCCTCTTGCCGATGCAAAAGGCATCGGAAATAAGGGCGTGTCGTGGAGCGTGACTGACGAAACCGCCACTCTGGCCAAAGAGCATGGCGTAGTAGAAAGAGAAGGGGCATCTAAGGGACGCCCTAATATGCAGACTGCTATACAGGCGGCTGATACGATATTGATTATGTCGCCCGAAAGTAACGGAAAAGTGGCGATCAAGTCGTGGGAGAACCTTGACAAACGTACCGGCCTTGAGAATGTCAAATTGTCGGAGCAGGACGGAGATATTCGAATCAACTATTTCAATATAGTGCAGCAACCCCGCAAATCGCTTACGTGTGCAACATGGAGCGGACTTGAAAGCGATAAGGTTGGATATAATCCCGGTTACATAAATGTCCACTATGCGGTGCCATGGCGCACACAGACCGGGCGTCAGCAGATTTACCAGGATCATCCATGGATGCTCGATTTCGGCTCAGGCTTCGTCCAGTATCGTTCACCTTTGTACGAGAAGGCGGTTGACGGCCTGAAAGAAAGATTCCATATCGAAGGCAAGACACTCGCCATTAATGTGATGACTCCGCACTCTAAGTGGGGCATCCACTCTACGTGGAGCGATAACTTATTGATGCTTACCCTCGGAAGAGGAGGGCCAGTAATCTGGATCAGCGAGAAGGATGCCGCCAAAATCGACGCGAAGGACAACGACTGGATAGAGGTGTTCAATGACAATGGTGTCACGGTTTGCCGAGCTGTTGTTTCGCAGCGTATGCCTGAAGGGGGCTCGTTTATATATCACAATCCGGAACGCACCGTGAATATGCCCCTTAGCGCTATAACCGGAAACCGTGGAGGCCTTCATAATTCGATCGCCCGCATATGTCCCAATCCAATCCATATGATAGGAGGATATGCCCAGTTGTCCTATACGATGAACTACTACGGCTGTATCGGCTCTAATCGTGATGAAATATGTATAATCAGGAAGCTCGATTCCGTTGAATGGGAATAAGCTCCGCACACCAAAAGGTAACGATATGAAAATAAAAGCTCAGATATGCATGGTTTTGAATCTCGATAAATGTATCGGGTGTCAGACCTGTACGGTGACATGCAAAAATGTCTGGACAACGCGACCCGGTGTAGAGTATGCCTGGTTCAACAATGTCGAGACTAAGCCCGGGACAGGCTATCCAACGTCATGGGAAGATCAGAAGCGGTATAAGGGAGGCTGGAAGCTTGACCATGGCCGTCTCGCTCTGATGCAGGGGAGTCGCATCGCAGGACTGGCGGGCATTTTCGCAAACGTCCATTTGCCTTCAATGAAAGATTATTACGAACCTTTCACTTTTGACTTTTCTTCGCTAAAAAAGGGTCCGTTCCGTACGCCGCCTTCCGCCAGACCTCATTCGATAATTACGGGAAAGCTTATGGACAAGGTGAACAGCGGACCGAACTGGGAGGATGACTTAAGCGGACCGTTTGCCGAACGAAGCAAGGATCCAGATATGGAGGGTATTGATACAACCGATATGGATGCTTTTGAACATACCTTCATGATGTGGCTTCCCCGTCTGTGCGAGCATTGCCTGAATCCGGCATGTGTGGCAGCCTGCCCGTCGGGCGCGATTTACAAGCGTGATGAGGATGGTGTCGTGCTCATTGACGAGGAACGCTGCCGTGGGTGGAGGGAATGTGTAAGTGCCTGCCCTTTCAAGAAAATATACTTCAACTGGGAACGAAAGCGTTCGGAAAAATGTATATTCTGTTATCCGAAAATTGAAAACGGCAGAGAAACTGTTTGTGCTCATTCATGTGTCGGACGTATACGTTATGTCGGCGTGATGCTTTATGACGAGGACAAAATCAAGGAGTGCGCATCGGTTTCTGACCCCCGGCTGCTGTATCAGTCTCAGTTGTCGTTGTTCCTTGACCCTAATGATTCGTCAATAGAAAAAGCCGCTCTCGAATCGGGTATTTCATGGGATGTGATTCAGGCAGCAAAAAATTCGCCGGTCTATAGGATGATATGTGAATGGCATGTGGCCCTTCCTCTTCACCCGGAATTCAGGACGCTGCCAATGCAGTGGTACATACCTCCATTGTCGCCTAAAAAAGCCGATTCGGCGGATGAACCTTCAGGCATTGAGCTTACTTCGCTTGACGACATGCGTATACCGGTAAAATATCTGGCAAACATTTTTACGGCAGGACAGGAAGCGCCGGTTCGTCGTGCTCTGCAATCGTTGATCGCAATGCGCCAATATATGCGCTCGCAGACAGTCGAAGGTGATAAGTCAATTCCGAATCCCGGAGATTGCGGGCTGACTGCCGATCAGATCAAGGAGATGTACAGATATCTGGCCATTGCGGATTATGAAGACCGCTTTGTCATACCGAGCAGGAGGCTTGATGATGACGGACATCCATTCGACATACGGGCTGAGGAAGGTTTCCCACGTCCCCGAGGCAAAGCAAAGCCTTACAATCTGTTTGGAGGAATGTAAAATCAAAAGCGACACAAATTATGATACTATACAAGTTAATTGCAGCACTGCTCGACTATCCGTCTGAGATTCAAAAGTCGATAATTGACGAATCAGAGTCCGTGTCCGACGCTTCGGCCATAGCCACGGACTCTGACAAACAGCATATCAGAAAATTTGTAAGCCATTATAAAGATATGCCGCTCACTCAATGGCAGACCGAATATTCTGACTTGTTTGATACGTCGGGACAACTATCGCTATATCTTTTCGAGCATATTTACGGAAGTTCCCGACGTCGCGGACAGGCGATGAGTGACCTTGTTGAAACATATCGCGATTCCGGCCTTGAGATTTCTTCGAATGAACTGCCTGACCATCTGCCTGTGTTTCTCGAATTTCTTTCGTTGCAGTCCGATCCTCAAGAGACTCTGGACTATCTGGCGGATATCTCCCGGATTCTCGAAAAGATACAGAAGAAACTCAAAGAATCGCATAATCCTTACGGCGAGCTGATAGCCATACTTCGTGATCACGCCTCGAAAGGGCATGAACATCCACTGCCTCCCGACAGCAATGCCATGTCGTTTGACGGGCGTAATGATGCGTGCAGCGGATGCGAGCTGCGCGACAGTGAGCCGGCTGATGCCCTACATGTCTAACACTTAAACACAAAAGCTATGCTGCCCTTAAATGTTTTTTGGAACACGTTGCTGTTTGAATACCTTCCGTATGCCGCATTAGCTGTGCTGGTGTTCGGGACAGTGACACGTTTTGCTTTTTGCAACCGGTCGATACAGGCTACTTCAACACAGATTCTGGACAATGACTTTGCCTTCAAAGTCGGCAGTTTTATGTGGCATTACGGAATTGTAATGGTGTTGTTGGGCCACATATTCGGCCTCCTGACACCTATGTGGATGTATGATTGGTTTATGTCTCCGGCAACCAAGAGAGCTCTTGCCATATCGCTCGGCTCGTTTTTCGGTTTCTCTGCCCTTATAGGTTTATTGATATTGATGGCACGCAGGTTTTTTAATGCCAATATTAGTGTCAACTCCACATTTCAGGACAAGTATATCCTTGTATGGCTGTTTGTGCAGATTGTACTCGGTCTCAGTTCGACAGCCTGTTCGGCAACCGGCAGTCTTGCCAACTATCTTAGTTTCGACTCGTGGGCTCAGGGATTGCTGATTTTTAAACCCGAAGCATGGGAATACATAGCCGGGGCTCAGCTTGTCTATAAGATGCATATTGTTAATGGATTTCTGATTTTTATGTTTTTCCCTTATTCCAAGTTGATGCACTTCCTGGTATTTCCTGCTCAATTCCTATGGAGGAAGGGTCAACAAATAGTCTGGAAACGAAATTCGACACAACATGATTGATCGGTATTCATAAGTATAAAACCGCGTCATTCCCGATTTGGAGTGGCGCGGTTTTTTAAGGTTGGGGTGAATATTCAACTATCAGAATCGGTCGTTGTCCTCATAGATGGTTCCGGGAACAGGACCGTATTTATTGTCATACTTTTGACTTGGAATAATAAACATTATCAATAAGGCAAGTGCTCCCACACAAGTGAAGTAAATAAGCAGCCACCATGCCGAACAGCCTATATCGTGTAACCTGCGGGCGGCTACGGCCAGTGAGGGAAGAAGCAGAGCGAGAGATACCAGACTGTTTATTCCTATATATACGGGGGAGTATGCAGAAAGGATTTCAAGAGCCGAACCGCCATTGGCTGCAACATCTATTATCTGCTCGGACGAGGGTCCGAATAATCCGAGAACCCAACTCAGGATAAGATTAAACAGAAACCACCACCAGTACTCGGCTCTGGAAGCGCGGCCTGAAAAATCACAATATTTGTTGAAACAAGTTTTGATAGCTTCAACAGGTCCCATCATTGTAGCAGGGGAAGCATTGTAGTTGTCGCTCATGTCGTGAAATTAGTTTTGATTGAAATATCTGCAAATATAGTGACAAATTTTAAAATCGGATTGAAAATGGAGATATTTTCGCAAAAAAATATAAGGTCGTTAAATATTCTGCAATTTGTTGTTGCCGAATGGTAAAAGTTTTGTACATTTGTTGACACTAAAGAATCTAAAACCTTACTAACCAAAATAAGACAAAATGGAAAATCAAGATCAACTGAAACCCATTATCGAACGGGCAGAGAAATGGCTTTCGGATAGTTATGACGAAGCCACACGTGCCGAGGTGCGCCGTATGCTCGATGCTGCCGACAAAACAGAGCTGATAGAGTCATTCTATCGTGACCTCGAATTTGGCACGGGTGGTCTTCGAGGCATCATGGGTGCAGGAACCAACCGAATGAACAAATATACGGTCGCATCGGCTACTCAGGGACTTGCCAACTACCTCAACGAGTGTTTCAAAGACCTTGATGAAATCAAGGTTGCCGTAGGCCATGATGTCCGCAATCATTCACGCGAGTTTGCCGAAATCGTTGCTGATGTGTTCTCTGCAAACGGCATAACAGTTTATCTTTTCGATTCATTCCGTCCGACCCCGGAACTATCGTTTGCAATACGCCACCTTGGCTGCCAGAGCGGTGTTAACATAACAGCTTCGCACAATCCCAAGGAATACAACGGATATAAAGCATATTGGGAAGACGGTGCACAGATTATCGCGCCGCACGATACAAACATCATCAATCACGTGCTTGCCATAAAGAGCATCGATGACGTGAAGATGGTTGGTGACAAGAGCCGTATCCACATTATAGGTGAGGATGTTGACAAAGTATTCCTTGCCGACATCAAGGCTCTTTCGCTCAGTCCTGAAGCTATAGAGCGCCACAAAGATCTAAAAATCGTCTATACTCCGATTCACGGAACAGGTGTGAAACTTATTCCCGATTCGCTGCGCAACTATGGCTTTACAAACATTATCCATGTGCCGGAGCAGGATGTGACAGACGGTAATTTCCCGACTGTGGCTTCTCCTAACCCTGAAAATCCGTCGGCAATGGCAATGGCCATCGCAAAGGCTAAGGAAGTGAATGCCGACCTCGTTATGGCTTCAGACCCTGATGCCGACCGTATCGGTGCTGTGATCCGCGACAGTCATGGCGAATATGTGCTGCTCAACGGCAACCAGATAGTTATGATTCTTCTCAATTATCTGATGACCCGTCATAAAGAACTCGGTTCGCTCGGCGAAAACGACTATATCGTCAAGACTATCGTTACAACCGAGACAATCAGATCGATTGCCGAAAAGAACGATATCAAGATGTATGACTGCTTCACCGGATTCAAATGGATTGCAGCTGTCATTCGCGAAAATGAAGGCAAAGGCCAGTATCTCGGCGGTGGTGAAGAAAGCTATGGCTTCCTTGCCGAAACATTCTGCCGTGACAAAGATGCCGTATCGGCAATCTCTTTGATGGCCGAAGCTGCTGCTTGGGCTAAGGACCGCGACCTCGACTTCCTGGGCATGCTTCAGGATATCTACATGAAGTATGGTTTCTCACACGAGACCGGTGTTTCGGTTGTACGTCCCGGCAAGAGCGGCGCTGAGGAAATCCAGAAGATGATGAAGGAATTCCGTGAAAATCCGCCCAAAACTCTCGACGGTCACAAAGTAACGCTGATCAAAGATTATCTGACTCTGACTGCAACCGACCTCGTTGCTGACAAGGCCGAGATGATTGAAATGCCTACGACATCGAACGTGCTCCAGTATTTCACCGCTGACGGCACCAAGGTTTCGATCCGTCCTTCAGGTACAGAGCCTAAGATCAAGTTCTACATGGAAGTACACGGCAAACTTGAGTCACCGGCTGACTACGACCGCGCCAATGCGGATGCTAAAGCTAAAATCGACCGCATCAAGGTTGATCTCGGCATAGACAAAGACTAATTGAATCGTCCATAAGATTATACCGAGTCGTGAATGTATCCCACTCACGGCCCGGTAATTATATATAAAACTTATCAGAGATTTATCAAGATGCTTTGCGATCCTTTAATTGTCTTTTCATCCGGAGACCCGGGGAAGACAGTTGCGCTGATTCCGGCGGGAAGAGTAGCCGATAATTTGACAGTATTATTGCCGATGCGTTCCCATTTCACTGAAATATTTCCCTTAACACTTTGATAATTGGCCTCGGCCCAATCAAGATCGGAGATAAAATTAGGCTTAATGAAAACATGCTCGAATCCAGGACGGGAAGGATCGAAATTCAGACCTGCGATGTCATTGGTCATCCATGCTGCTATGTCTCCAAAAAACACATGATTGAGCGAGGCATCTCTGAAATTGGGATCCATTGTCCATGTTTCGGCGAGTGTTTTCCCAATCTGCAGGGGAGAGGCGTGCATCAATATGGTCACCACTGTAAATGTTATTGTAAACGACAGGTGACAAAGCAGTTTGCCATGAAGCATCGGTCGCTGCCACAACGTTGTTGTCTGCTGTTATCTCGCATATCAACTGGGGGCGTCCTCGCCAATGAGCGTTCTCCTGATTCCAGACATCATGCAACTGGTTGTTGGAAAATCCATTACCAAGAATAATTTCGACGACATTGTCACCTTCCTTCAGGTAAGGTGCGATGTCGTGTGTAACATATAGTGAACGTTTGGTATAATCTGTAAACCCCGGATCCATATGATGGTCTCCGACACGCTGCCCGTTTACCCACATGTCATAATAACCGACAGCACTAATATAAGCTCGGGCATTTAGTGGCGTGGATTGCAGCACGAATTCTTTCCTGAATATTGGAGCGACAGGTTCCTCTTTGGACTTACCGTCACTAACCCACGAAGCTTTCCAGTCTTTACTCGAAAGTTTACCGGTTTCGAATGTCGCGGTGGGCGAATAGACAGTGTCTTTGCCATCCTTTGCCTTGATTCTCCAGTAATAGCGTGTCTGGGATTTTAGAGAAGGTTTGGTGTAAGTAGCTTTGAAAAGCGAATTTGCCTTTAACTTTTTAGATTTGGTAAAAAGGCTGTCGGTAGATAATTCAACGACAGGTAATTCGGTCGGTACATCCTCACCTTGATATTCCCAAGTAAAACGCGGCTGCGCGACATCTATCCCGAGGAGCGAAGTGAGGTATTCACAACGCAAATTGGTGTTTTCTACCGAAGCCGAAGCTTGGTAGAAAACACCTAAAGCGATTGAAAGTACAATTGATAGAGTTTAATTCATTGTTAT
>CAZAZA010000056.1:0-18827 GCA_964489495.1 uncultured Bacteroides sp. | reverse complement strand
GAGGGCGCGTGTCGTTGCGAGGAGCTCGTCGATGTTACGTCCCGAGAGCTTGCCGTAGGCGTGGTCGCGGTTGTATTTGGGCACGTCGAAATATACCGAGCCTTCACTTACGTAGGCATATCCTGCCTCGAGGATTTTCTTGATATACTCGATCTGCTCGATTATATGCCCTGAAGCGTGTGGTTCTATCGAGGGGGGAAGCACGTTGAGGCGTTCCATTGCCTTGTGGTAGCGGTTGAGATAGTGCTGCACCACTTCCATTGGCTCAAGCTGTTCGAGCCTTGCCTTTTTTGCAATCTTGTCCTCGCCTTCGTCGGCATCGTGCTCGAGGTGTCCTACGTCGGTGATGTTGCGCACATATCTCACCTTGTAGCCGAGGTGGCGGAGATAGCGGAACAGTATGTCGAATGTGATGGCCGGCCGGGCGTGGCCGAGGTGCCCGTCGCCGTAGACTGTCGGGCCGCACACATACATCCCCACCATTTCGGGATGCAGTGGCACGAACGGCTGTTTGCAGCGCGACAGAGAGTTGTAGATAGTCAGGTTGTGTTGTCTCATTGTGGAGATGATGAATGATTCAAACCGGCAAGGCGGCGCCTGCCTTCGCAGACACCGCCTGAATTTAAAGTCAGATAACGTGGTTAAGCGTTGCCGCCCATCATAAAGGGGTTGTGGGCGTCGCCGGGGTTGCCGTTTTTGGGCTGGTTCACCGGCATTGTGCGCTTGATTTCGCCGAATGTCTGCTCATACTTCTGTATGTTGTCGTTGAGGGCGAAGAGCAGGTTCTTGGCGTTTTCCGGAGTCATGATTATGCGGCTCTGCACTTTTGCCTGGGGCATGTTGGGAGCCACAGTGATGAAATCGAGGAATACCTCGGCGGGGCCGTGGCTGATGACGGCGAGGTTAGCATACCGTCCGTTGGCGATTTCGGGGGGAAGTTCGATTTTTATCTCGTTCTGTTTGGGTTTTTGATCCATTGTTGTTGTGTTATTAAAGGTTAGTCAAATGTTTTCAGGTCTTATTTGTCGAGCGGGAACGGGAATTCGTTCTTGTTGTTCAAGTTGGTGTTGTTCACATGCACTCTGATGTTCTTGATTCCAGGTTGCGAAACCAGTGAGCGTATGTCGAACGAGGCATAGAACTCGGTGGTTGCCATCCACTGGTCGGCGGTGGCTGTGTTCACAAGATATACCTCGGCACAGTCGGTGTTGAGCGACGTGCTGTCAACCCATAGCCCGAGGGTCTGGTCCTTGGCCTGCTGCTGCACGCGGCACACGAGGTTCAGGTAGTTGCCGGTGCGCCACAGCGAGGTGACATACAGGCCGCGTCCCTGCCAGTTGGTGGAGTCGGCTATGTTGACTGTCTTCAGGGGAGATTCGTAACACTTGGCCAGCTGGTAGATCTGTATGTTCTCGTTGCGTGCGGGCAGCGTGTCGCCGGGGGCGGTGAATACGGCCACTACTCGTGAGTTGGGCTGGACTTCCGAACTGATGCCTACATTCGCTGAAAGTATCACTTCTGGGCTGTTTGCTCCCCTCTGATAGCTATAGGTCGAGGAATATGATGTGGTCGAAAGGAATGTCATCATGTCCATCAGATACTGACGATTGTTTGAAGGATCGTCATCGTCGTTACATGAAGTGAATCCGACCATAGACATGGCTGCCACAATCAGGTAGGCAATAAGTCTTTTGGGTTTTAGCATTGTTTGTTAAAAGTTTGATTGGTAAGTGTTTTGTTGTTTGTGACTATTGTGTCGATGCGTCCGTCGGCCATCCTGACTATGCGGTCGGAATCGGCTGCGAGCGACTCGTCGTGGGTTACTATCACGAATGTGTGACCGAAGTCACGGCGAAGGTCGAAGAACAGGTTGTGAAGCTCCCGACGGTTTCTGGAGTCGAGGCTGCCCGATGGCTCGTCGGCAAAAATCACCGACGGCCCGTTGACCAGGGCGCGTGCCACGGCGGCCCGCTGACGCTCGCCTCCCGAAAGTTCGGCCGGACGGTGTGAGGCCCTCGGAGTCAGTCCGAGATATTCGATCAGTCTGTCGGCCTCGGCAAAAGCTTTTTCGTGTGATATGCCGCCGATTAAGGCGGGCATTGCCACGTTTTCCCGTAGCGAGAACTCCGGAAGGAGCCGGTGAAACTGGAATACGAATCCTATCCGGCGGTTGCGGAAACGCGCCAGGTTGTCGTTGCCGAGGCTGAATATATCGTTGCCGTCAAACTTCACGGTGCCTCCGTCGGGGCGGTCGAGCGAGCCGAGTATCTGGAGCAGTGTCGTTTTGCCGGCCCCGCTGGGCCCGACTATCGTCAGTACTTCGCCGTCGTATATGTCAAGACTGATACCCTTGAGCACTTCGAGGGAATCATATCGCTTCACTATGTCGGTGGCCGATATCATTGCGCCACAAAGTTAAGCATAATCGCCCCTATAGCCAAATATTTTAACTTTCGTTATTGAGAGGCAACGTTTCGTCACCGGGCGGACAGTTGCGAATTGACATGCGCAATTAATATGAGGATGAACAAGATTTTGTCAGAAAAGGCGGAATTTATTTGTGTATTTGGCAATGTATTGCTATTTTTGTAAACTGCAAAGAATGTTTATAAACCGACCGACGCATATGGATACGACCAGAACGACACGACAGCCGATGACTCCCGAGGAGGAAGAACGCATGATTGATGCGGAATTTCAGAATCTTCTCGACGGGTATCTACGAAGCAACCACCGCAAAAAGGTGGAGATAATCGAACGTGCGTACAGTTTCGCGCACAGGGCGCACAGCGGCATACGCCGCCGGTCGGGCGAGCCCTATATACTCCATCCGATTGCCGTGGCCCGCATTGTCAGTCAGGAAATCGGTCTGGGGTCTACGTCGATCTGTGCGGCGTTGCTTCACGACGTGGTGGAGGACACTGATTACACAGTCGAGGACATACAGCAGCATTTCGGCCCCAAAATCGCGCAGCTCGTGGCTGGGCTGACAAAGATCTCCGGCGGCATATTCGGCGATAAGGCTTCGGTGCAGGCCGAGAATTTCCGTCATCTTCTGCTCACTATGAGCGAGGACATACGGGTGGTGCTTATCAAGATGGCCGACCGCCTGCACAACATGCGGACGCTCGGGTCGATGACACCGAACAAGCAATACAAGATAGCGGGGGAGACCCTGTATATATATGCGCCCCTGGCCCATAGGCTCGGGCTTTTTCCGATAAAGACCGAGCTTGAGGACCTCAGCTTCAAATACGAGCATCCGCAGGCCTACGCCGAGATCGCCCGGCTCGTCCGCGAGAGCGAGGAACGTCGCAACTCGATTTACAGCGATTTCTCAGAACCGATATTGCGGAGTCTTGACAACATGGGGCTGAAATACGAGGCAAAAGCAAGGCTTAAGTCGATATACTCGATCTGGCGCAAGATGGAGACCAAACATGTGCCATTCTCCGACGTTTACGACCTTTATGCCATGCGCATTATTTTTGACTGCGATGACCAGGCCCGCGAAAAGGAGATATGCATGCGCATATATTCGGCCATAACCGACCTTTACGACCCTCATCCCGACCGTTTCCGCGACTGGGTCAGCGCTCCCAAGGCTAACGGCTATCAGGCAATCCATGTCACCGTGATGGGTCCTGACGGAAACTGGGTGGAGGTGCAGATAAGGTCGCGCCGTATGGATGAGATAGCCGAAAAAGGATTCGCCGCACATTGGAAATATAAAATCGGAGAAGTGAACGAAGAGTCGGAACTTACGGCATGGCTCCGTACAATACAGGACATACTTGCAGCTCCCACTCCCAACGACATTGACTTTTTCGACACGCTCAAGCTGAACCTGTTTGCCCAGGAAATAGGTGTGTTCACGCCTAAGGGCGAGATGATAACACTTCCGGTCAACGCCACTGTGCTCGACCTTGCCTATGAGCTGCACAGCGAGCTGGGCGACCATTGCATAGCCGGTAAGGTCAACCATAAGCTCGTGCAACTCAGCCACCAGCTGCAGAGCGGCGACCAGGTGGAGGTGCTTACATCCAAATCGCAGAAACCAAAGGCTGAATGGATGACATTCCTTGCCACTGCCAAAGCACGCCTGAGGCTCGGGGCGGCTTTGCGGCGCGAGCAGCGGCCTGTCCTCGACAAAGGACGCGAGATAGTCGAGCAGTATTATGCCTCAAAAGGATTGGAAATCAATAATGAGCTGCTGATGAGAATGATGTCGTTCTATAAGGCTTCAAATCCCGACGAACTGTACCAAAAGCTGGGTTCCGGCGAACTGAAGCTCGACCGTTTTGATTTCAAGACTTCGACCTCGACTTCGATGCTGCGCAAGATACTGAGACTCGGACGTTCTAAAAAAAGTGCCGAGCCGGCCAAGCCCGCACCACGTGCCCCGATCAACATGAAGGAGGCTTATGTCCTGGAATCGTATGGCGGCAAGTCGAATTATGTGCTTGCCGACTGCTGTCACCCAATTCCCGGAGACGATGTCATGGGATTTGTAAACGATGAAGGCCTCGTGGAGTTGCATGAGCTTAACTGTCCACGGGCCCAGGTGCTTAAGGCCGGGTACGGCTCGCGCATAGTGGCAACGCGCTGGGCAACGGGTGTCACCGACTCATTCGAGGTCAGGATGCATATTGAAGGAATCGACAGGCAGGGAATACTTCAGGAAATCACCGGCGCGATATCGTCGGATCCGGTCAACGACCTCAGAAGCCTTGAAATAAGCACCGAAGGCGAAGTGTTTAAATGTAATCTGACGGTAAAACTGCCCGGCGTGTCGGATGTGGCACGCCTGCGCAAGACACTCAAGGCTATCCCCGGGGTGAACAAGGCCGTGAGAGTAACCGAATAATTCAGATTGACTAAATGAAACCTATAACCGAAATATCCAACAACCTGATTGTGCGTATAGGTGCTTTTGCAGCCGCCGTCGCACTGATATTATATTTCTTTCCTAAAGAGTCGGAAAACAGCTATACTTATGAAGTGAACCGACCCTGGACTTACTCGCTGCTGACAGCCCCGTTCGACTTGCCCATCCATCTCGACTCGATCCGCGCCCAGGAGGTGCGCGACAGCATAGAGCGCACATTCGAGCCGGTATACGAGCGCGACATAGAGCTTGAGAAGACCATCATATCGGAATATGCCGCACGCCTGAACGGCATGGCCGCACAGCTGAACCTCACACCCACGGAGCGCAACAGGTTGCTTTCGGAGATAAAATCGATATACGAAGGGGGCGTAGTCGACGCTGCCACATATGCCGAAGTGAGAGCCGGCAGACTCCCGGCCGTGCGCATGATACACGACAATGTCGCAATGTCGTTGCCTACCGGCGGCTATAATTCTGCGCGAAGCGCCTATGCCAGGCTTGACAGTGTGTTCCGTTCGCCGGCATTCCACGAAGCTATACGCCGCACCGGCCTTTCCGACCTGCTTCAGCCCAACATCGTGCTCGACAGCGTGGAAAACGACCGCCTCCGCCGTGAGATCTACGTCCGTGCGATGGCTCCGATAGGCGTTATCCAGCAGGGCGAGCGTATAATCGATAAGGGCGAGCTTGTCACGCCGCAGCTCTACACCGTACTGCAGACCTATGAGGAGCTGGCGGCCGAACGCGGAGCCCGCTCGACCCAGTCGATACTATATCCGATGATCGGCCAGCTGCTGTACATACTCATTGTGCTTGGGTCGCTCATGGCCTTCCTTTATTTTTTCCGCAATCAGTATTTCCAGTCTAGCCGGACAATTTTTTTCCTGATGCTGCTTATCACGGTGTTTGCCATAGTGGCGTTTGCTTTTTCCTCGGCGCTGGCAGGCGGCCTGTATCTGGTGCCTTTTGCCATGGTGCCCATTGTGACGCTTATATTTCTCGACTCGCGTACCGCGTTTTTCACACATGTGATGACCGTGCTGTTGTGCGCGATCATTGCCCCGTTCCAGCTTGAGTTCATCCTCCTGCAGATGGCTGCCGGAGTGGTTGCGATTGACTCGCTCAAAGATCTCACCAAGCGGTCGCAGCTTGTGCGCACCGCCGCCCTTGTGTTTGTGGCCTACAGTCTGTCGTATGTGGCGGTGGAACTGATGCATAACGGCAATCCCAACTCGCTTGAACCGCGCATGTTCGGCTATTTTGCGATAAATGCGGTCTTTATTTCATTCGCCTATATCCTGATATTCCTCCTGGAAAAGATTTTCGGATTCACATCGCGTGTCACTTTGGTGGAGCTTAGCGACATAAACAATGCGTTGCTGCGTGAGCTCAGTGAAGAATGCCCGGGTACATTCCAACACTCCATGGCGGTGAGCAACCTTGCCTCGGAGGCTGCCCACAAAATCGGGGCCAATGTGCAGCTGGTTCGTGCGGGCGCCCTTTATCATGATATCGGCAAGATTGAAAACCCGGCTTTCTTCACCGAGAATCAGCATGGGGTAAACCCTCACGACGCGTTGAGCCCGCTGCAAAGCGCACGCATAGTCATAGGACATGTTACGGACGGACTGAAAATGGCCGAGCGAGCCAAGCTTCCCGAAATGATACGCCAGTTTATAAGCGAGCATCACGGGCGCGGTACGGCGCGGTATTTCTATACCACATGGTGTAACAGTCACCCCGACGAGGATGTCGACCCTGAGCCGTTCACATATCCCGGGCCGAACCCGCGCTCTCGTGAGACATCGATACTCATGATGGCCGACGCTGTGGAGGCTGCGTCGCGGTCGCTCAAAGAGCATACCCCCGAATCCATTTCGGCGTTGGTCAACCGTATAATCGACGGGCAGGTGGCAGAAGGACTGCACCGTGACTCCCCGCTTTCGTTCAGGGATGTCACTGAAATCAAGTCAAGCTTCGTGTCGCGCCTGCGCACAATGTACCATTCGCGCATTTCGTATCCCAGTGCGATTAAACCAAAAGCGGATACCGACAGTCAAAACAATCGGGAGGGATCTGACCACCCTGCCTCAAAACCCGTCTAACCGTCATGGATAATCTGTTGATAATTCTCGCGTCGCTGCTTATGACAGTATCAGTGGTGTTCTGCTTCATTCCTCGCGGATGGAGCGCCGTTTGCGCATTCGCAGGAATGATGCTCATGTGGTGTACGGACCACACGATGCTTGCCGTCTCCCAGCTATGGTTCTGGGGTGCGGCAGCTTTCATAGTGCTCGCAATAGCCGTGCTGCTTCCGTTGCCTGTCGTGAGGTCGCGTCAGGGAGTGGCATATGTGGTTGTGGGAACCGTGGCCGGGCTGCTGGTCGGGCTGCTGGTGTCGCCTGCCGTTATGGTGCTCGGAGGGGCACTCGGGGCTGTTTGCGGCGCAATGGCCTTCAGCCGTACCCCGATGGGGGCAAAGCTTGACTTCCCGTCGCGGCATTTTGTCAATTATCTGTGTGCAAAAGCGCTTCCGCCGGTTATAACGCTGTCGATAGTCGCTGTCACGTTGCTGTCGTTCTTCACGGCAGGAAACCAATACCTAATGTAAAGATTGCCAATGAGAATAATTCCAGCCATTATATCGCTAATAGTCCTTGTCATGTCGGCTGTCCCGGTTTGCGGACAGTCGCTTTTCCCGAAGGTTAAGCCCGAACGTCCCGACATGAAGGCCATATATGCCGAAATCACCGACCGCACGTCGCCATATTATTACCCGCGCCTGCTCGAGCAGTTTGCCAAGAACGACACTGTGATGAAGCTCGACAAATACCGTCGGCTCTATCTCGGCTATATGATGCAGGAGGACTATGATCCCTATCGCAGTCCCTATCCCGTGCCCGAGCGCATCATAGCGCTTTACGGCAAGGAAAAACCCACACGCGCCGAATGCGATTCCATTATCAAGTATGCCTCGCTGTCACTGGAGAATGATCCGTTCGACATGCTTCAGATCAACGCTCTGAGCGACGCTCTGGCCGCCAAGGGCAACACAAACCTTTCCAAGATATGGGATTACAAGTTACGGTATCTGCTCATGGCCATCGTGTCGACAGGAACGGGTCTTGACGAGGAGTCGGCGTGGTTTGTATCGAACGCACAGCATGAGTATGTGCTGCTCAATGCCATGGGGTACAAGGTCGATAACCATCTGTTTTATGAGCCTTTTTATGAATATATAACAGTTGAGGACTCCTCGGGGCACGATGCAGGCGGTTATTATTTTAATCTCGAGCCAATGCTCCATGAATACTACCGCAAGCATCCCGAAAATCTCGAGGGCTTTGATTCTGACGGTGCTGACTGACGGCCACGCAGTGCAATTAACGGCACTTGGACAATAATCAGCGCTTTTTTCAGTTATATAAGAGTGCGGGCGTTGGATTCCGCGTTTTTACACATATGAACAAGATCCTCAGATATACCCTCCTCGGAATGGCCATATTCGCGGCCGTACCTGTGGCGCTGGCCGATGGCAAGAACGATTTCAACCCCATCCAGACCGGTGTCAACTCTCTTAACATAGCGCCCGATGCAAGAGGCGCGTCAATGGGCGACCTTGGCGCGGCTACTGATCCGGACTGCAACTCGCAGTATTGGAATCCTTCGAAATATGCATTCGCTTACAGCCAGGGCGGCGTGTCACTCAGCTATACCCCGTGGCTCCGCAAACTTGTCAACGACATTTTTCTTGCAAACCTTGCGGGTTATTGGAAGATAGGAGGCGGCGACAATCAGGCTTTGAGCGCGTCGCTGCGCTATTTTTCGCTTGGCGAGGTGACGACCTCTACAACCGACCCTTCGAACGGGCAGACGCTCAATCCCTACGAAATGTCGTTTGACATAGGTTATTCGCGCAAACTCTCCGAAAAATTCTCGATGGGCGTTGTCTTCCGGTACATATATTCCGACCTCGGTTTCTCCGAATCGTATGCCGGCGACCAGTCGACCGGCGCGTCGGCTTTCTCTGCCGACATGTCGGGCTACTACACGACATATCCTATTATCGGGCGCAACGAATGCCAGTGGTCGTGGGGATGGAACATATCAAATGTGGGCAGCAAGGTGTCATACAATCATGGTGACGACCCTGCATTCCTTCCGACCAACCTGCGTCTGGGCACATCTTTCACATTCCCGTTGGCCGACTACCACTTCCTGTCGCTAAACCTTGATTTGAACAAACTCCTTGTGCCGGCGCGTCCGCGTCAGTCGGATTACGACACCGATACTCCCGAGGGACAGCAGCAGTATCTCGATGCTTTGGAGAACTGGGAGAACATGTCGTCGATTACCGGCATTTTCAAGTCGTTCAGCGATGCTCCCGGCGGCTTCAAAGAGGAACTGCGCGAAATCATGTGGTCGTTCGGAGCCGAATATAACTACAACCAGCAGTTCTTCCTGCGAGCCGGTTACTTCTATGAGAACGCTATGAAGGGAAACCGCCAGTATTTTGCTGCCGGAGCGGGATTCTCTCTCAACGTGGTCCGTCTCGATGCCTCCTACATGCTTGCCACAGCTCAGAGTTCGCCTCTTGACCAGACGCTCCGTTTCACGCTGACATTCGATATGGACGGCCTGCGCGACCTTATAGGCAAGCGGCGTTGAAAGCTGTTAATTTAAAATATCACTGACATGATACGTATCGGTTCGGGTTACGATGTCCACCGTTTTGCAGCTGACCGCGAGCTGTGGATATGCGGTGTGAAAATTCCCCATACATCAGGCCTCCTCGGTCATAGTGATGCCGACGTGGCCATACATGCTCTCTGTGACGCCTTGCTCGGAGCCGCCGCTATGGGTGATATCGGCAAACATTTTCCCGATACCGATCCGCGTTATAAAGGGGCCGATTCGAAAGTGCTCCTTAAAGCGGTTGTAGACATGCTTGCCGGACAAGGTTACTCGGTTGGCAATGTCGATGTGACAGTCATAGCCCAGCAGCCAAAAATGTCGCCGCATATCGACGCAATGCGTGAGACTCTGGCTGTGATCCTCGGTGTTGGAAAGGACGCTGTGTCGGTAAAAGCCACTACTACCGAGGGCCTTGGTTTTACAGGTCGCGAGGAGGGTATTGCCGCTATGGCAAGTGCTCTGATTATGCGCTGATCCGCCCAACTTATTGGTAAAAATACCATATTATTTATCTAAGCCGGACAATTAACGGGTTGTCCCAACCTTTTTTGGTTTAAAGGAGTTATATTTGTGGCTGATTACCGGTTATTGCGTAGAAACCCGGATCAGATTATTCGTAATTTGCGTTGTATATAACTAAATTCACGTTGTTTCAACTATGACCAATAAGGTTCAACTGAGAATTGTCTTATTTTTAGGATTAATCATTGCGGCCGTTTTGCCGTCGGTTGCGTCCGAGGCTGTAAGCCTCGACTCATGCCGGTCGATGGCCCTGCGCTCCAACAAACAGATGCGTATCCGGGCCGAGCGGGTGAGGATGGCCGGCTACCAGAAGAACGAGGCGTTTGCCGCGTACCTCCCGTCGATCGACTTTGCCGGTGGGTATGTCTACAACCAGAAAGAATTGTCGGTGTTTGACAGCGACCAGCATCTGCCGGTAGGAACTTTCAACCTTGAGAAACAGGCTTACGAATATAATTTTGTGAAAAATCCTATGACGGGACAGCCGATTGTCGTTAACGGCACTCCTATCCCCGAACAAACAGCTCTGATACCCAAGGAGTCGATGACATATAACATTCACAATGTGTTTTTCGGGGCCATCACTTTGACACAGCCTGTGTATATGGGTGGCAAAATATTGGCCATGAATAAGATAACCAAATTTGCCGAGGATGCTGCCCGAAGTCTGCGCGACAGCGAGGCCGAGAATGTGATATATGCTGTCGACGGGGCTTACTGGCAGGTTGTGTCGCTCAAAGCCAAATACCGTCTGGCAAAATCGTATCTGGCCCTGCTTGACACACTGCACGGCAACGTCGAGGCAATGCTGCGTCAGGGGGTGTGTACGCGCAGCGATCTGCTGAGTGTCGATGTAAAGCTCAATCAGGCTCAGGTCGACATGGTAAAGGTTGAGAACGGTCTGTCGCTCTCGCGCATGGCTCTTGCCCAGGTGTGCGGCCTGCCTGTCAGTACGCAGATGACTCTTGTTGATGAGGATATCGACACCCCCGTAATGCAGACACCCGTCGCGACTTCCTACGACATGAACGAGGTGTATGCACGCCGGCCCGATCTGCGTGCGCTTGAAACAGCTGTCAAGGTGATGGAGCAGAAACAGCGTCTCGCGCTTTCGTCGATGCTTCCGAACGTTGCTGTGATCGGCACATATTCGTTTAGCAACCCCAACATGTTCAATGGCTTCAAACGCCGCTTTGACGGGGCCTTCTCGGTGGGCGCCATGGTTACCATACCCATATGGCACTGGGGCGGTAATTATAACAAATACCGCGCGGCCAAGACCCAGACCATAATATCGCGGCTTGAAGTGGAGAATGCCCGTGACCTCATCGACCTGCAGGTAAATCAGGCTTCATATAAAGCCCGGGAGGCTATGAAAACACTCAGAATGACAGAGGCGAATATGGCCAAGGCCGACGAGAACCTGCGTCAGGCGCGTCTCGGTTTCCGCGAAGGCGTTATGACCACCGACAATGTGATGGAGGCGCAGACAGCATGGCTTAAGGCTAATTCGGAACGCATAGACGCTATGATCGACGTCCATCTCTGCGACGTTTATCTCGCCAAGTCGCTCGGTACACTCGCCGAATCGCTCCCTTTCAACGAACAATAACCGGAATAATAAAACATATATCATATGTCGCAAGAAGTCATCAACAATAGCAGCCGTGATGCCGAGAAGCATGAATCGCGTACTCTGGCATACGCGCTTATTTTTGTAACAGTGGCGGTAATAGTGCTCGCCATAATCGGTTTCTGCTTTTTGAAACAGCCTAAAGAATATGTCGAAGGACAGGCGGAGGCAACATCGGTTCGTATCTCGGGAAAGCTGCCCGGACGTGTCACGGCATTCTTTGTCCGTGAAGGCGACATGGTACGCAAGGGCGATACACTCGTTCATATTCACTCGTCGCTTGCCGAAGCCAAGTTGATGCAGGCCGAGGGTATGGAGACGGCCGCCCGCGCACAAAACCGTAAGATTGACGCGGGTACGCGTTCCCAGATAATCCAGGCTGCCGAGCAGATGGTTGCGCAGGCCCGCGCAGCGCGCACCATTGCCGGAAAAACATACGAGCGTATGGAAAATCTATTTGCCGAAGGTGTGGTTTCCGAACAGAAACGCGACGAGGCAAAAGCCGCATATGATGCGGCGGTAGCGGCCGAAAATGCTGCGCAGAGCCAGCTCAGTCTTGCGCGGCAGGGTGCCCAGAGTGAGGATAAAACCAGCGCGGCAGCCATGGTCGACGTGGCAAGAGGCGGTGTTGAGGAAGTGGAAAGCCTGCTCGAAGACCAGTATCTTGTGGCACCTTGCGACGGACAGATCGACCAGATATATCCTAAGGAGGCAGAGCTTGTATCGCTCGGTGCTCCGATTATGAATCTCCTGCGGCTTGACGACAAATGGGTGACATTCAACGTGCGTGAGAAGCTTCTCAACGACCTGCCCGTGGGCAAAAAAATCAAAGTGATGATTCCGGCCCTCGACGACAAGGAAGTTGACGTAGAGGTGTTTTATGTGCGCGATATGGGCAGTTATGCCACATGGCGGGCAACAAAGGCAACAGGCGACTGGGACAGCCGAACATTTCAGGTAAAGGCCCGTCCGCTCGATTCGATTCCCAATCTTCGCCCTGGCATGACGGTGATTTACAAAACAGAAAACGAAAAGTGAGCCTGCGACCTCTCATATTGTCAATAAGGCGCGGGTGGGATATGCTTGTCTCACGGCGGCTGTACCTGGCAATGTTTCTTGTGCCGGTAGTGTCGGCTCTGTTCTTTGTCAACCTGATGGACGAGGGACTGCCGCTGAGAACACCTGTGGCCGTTGTCGACCTCGATCACTCGGTCATGTCACGTCAGATGACCCGTAATCTTGAAAGTTCCGAACTGCTCTCTGTCGACAGCCGTCTCGAAGACTATCACGAGGCTCTCGACCGCGTTCGGAGCGGGCAGATATTCGGTTTTTTCATGATTCCGAACGATTTCCAGCAGCGGACCATTGCGGGTGAGAAACCTACGCTGACGTTTTATTCAAACATGACATATTTTATCCCCGGTTCGCTTTCGTTCAAAGGCTTCAAGACTGTGGCCGTGACAACTACGGCGGGAGTGGCGGTAACGCAGCTTACCGCCGCGGGTGTCAGCTCCGGGACGGCGCACGACTTGTTGCAGCCCGTGGCTTTCGATATACATCCGCTTCATAATCCCTGGACCAACTACTCGATATATCTCTGCAACTCGTTCATCCCGGGAATGCTCGCCCTGATGATTCTGATAATGACTTGCTATTCGGTGTGCGAAGAGATGAAACGCGGAACTTCGCCCGAGTGGCTCTCGCGGGCCGGCGGCTCGATAATTGTGGCTGTGACCGGAAAACTGTTTCCGCAGGCTGTGATATGGAGCATTATAGGAATAGGCATACAGGCACTACTGTTCGGCTGGTGTCATTTCCCCCTGAACAATCACGCCATGCATGTCATTGCTGCAATGGTTCTTATGGTCATAGCGTGCCAGGCGTTTGCCCTGACCATATGCGAGATTTTGCCCAACCTCCGTCTGTCTTTGAGCATCAGCTGCCTGACAGGCATATTGTCGTTCTCTCTTACCGGTTTTTCATTCCCTGTCCAGAGCATGTATGGCGGTGTCGGCATATTCAGCTATCTCATACCTTTGCGCTATTATTTCCTCATTTACGTTGACCAGGCCCTTAACGGGATACCGCTGTATTATTCGCGTATATACTATATAGCGCTCCTGATATTCCCGCTTGCAGCCATCCCGGGGCTGTACAAGCTCCGCAACCATTGTTTGCGACCGGTCTATGTTCCCTAAAATATGTCAAGGTCATGAAGAGGTTACGTAATTGGCTTATAAATGTTTTCAGAGTCTGGCGACGTGAAATTTACCTCGTTTTCAACGATGCGGGGGTGATGCTGTTCTTTTTCGCGTTGCCAACCCTCTATCCTATAGTCTATACGCTGATTTATAATCCGGAGATTGTCACCAAACTGCCGGTTGCCGTAGTCGACAATTGCCGGTCAGCCGAAAGCCGCGAACTTGTGCGCATGATCGATGCGGCGCAGTCGATGGATGTGGCCGGATATGCCTCCGATCTTGGCGAGGCCCGGTCCTGGATGAATGATCACCGTGTGTACGGCGTGTTTGAGATACCGTCGGATTACAGTCAGTGCCGTAATACCGGGGAACAGGCCGTGGTGTCGTTTTTCTGCGATATGAGCCTGCTGCTGCGTTACCGCACCTTCCTGATGACGCTGACTGACCTTCAGATGGAAACCAGTACAGAGATCCTGACCCGGAAGCTTGACCAGGCCGGACTTGTCACACAGCCGATGACGGCCGAAGGCGACTTGTCGTCGATACGTACCGAGCCGATTATGCTCGGCGACCCTACCCAGGGGTTTGCATCGTTCGTGATACCCGGCATTCTCGTACTCATTCTGCAGCAGAGTCTGATACTCGGCGTGGCAATGCTTGCGGCAGGAGGTGCCGAAAGGCGCAGACGCAACCATGGGTTCGACCAGCTGGCTGTCGATGCCACCCCCGGGGCCGCGCTTTTCGGGAAAATGCTGTGTTATGTCATGCTCTATCTGCCGATGTTGCTGTATACGCTCCATGTAGTCCCGGAAATGTTCTCGCTTCCGCACGTAGGCAACGTGGCCGACTATGTCCTGTTCATGCTGCCCCTGCTGATCGCATCCTCTTTCCTCGGGCTGACCATATCATTCTTTGTCACCGAGCGTGAGTCAGCGATGCCTGTCATTGTATTTTCGTCGGTCATATTCCTGTTTCTTTCCGGGCTTACATGGCCTCGTTACGCCATGAACCCTGTGTGGACCATGGTCGGAAATCTCGTGCCGGGAGTGTGGGGTGTGGAAGGCTTCGTCCGTATGAATTCCAACGGCAGCACGCTGGCAGAGCAGCATCACCCGTATATGATGCTGTGGGTGTTGTCGTTGTTTTACTTCGTAACGGCTTATATCGTCATGTGGGTGCGCCCCATACGGCGTGGCGAATGACATAAAGAAGCCGGCGGTCATACCTTTTACAGGCAGGCCGCCGGCTTTGGTTCCGGATTGCTGTTATTCCATAATCATGCGGTGGGCACTTGCGGGGCTGTAGCCGCGAGAGCGGGTGCTACCGCCGGCTTGGCTTCCCATCCGAGTGCGCTGGCACCGAGGATCGCCGCATCGGCTTCTTTCAGTTCAGAGGCAAGTACCTTGACCTTGCCTTTATAGATGCTCAGCATGTTCTGCTCCATGTAGTGGCGTACGGGTTTGAAGAGGAGTTCGCCGGATTTGGCAAGGCCGCCGAAGAGTACGAATGCCTCGGGCGACGAGAAGACAGTGAAATCGGCCAAAGCCTCGCCAAGTACACGACCGGTGTATTCAAATACATCTTTGGCAAGTTCGTCGCCGGCAATCGCTGCATCATACACATCTTTCGAGGTTATTTCCTCAACATTGAATTTGCGGAGAATCGAAGGCTGGTCGCGTATTTCGAGGAATTCGCGGGCTGTGCGGGCCACACCTGTAGCCGAGCAATATGTTTCAAGGCAACCTGCGCGGCCGCATCCGCAGAGGCGTCCGTTTGAGCGCTTCACGATCATATGGCCAAGTTCGCCGGCAAAGCCGTCATGACCGTAGACAAGCTGTCCGTTGACAACGATACCCGAGCCTACGCCTGTGCCGAGGGTGATCATTATAAAGTCTTTCAGACCGCGTGCCACTCCGTAGGTCATCTCGCCTATGGCTGCGGCATTGGCGTCGTTCGTTATGGCCACCGGTATGCCGAATTTGTCTGACAACATTTTGGCAAAGGGGACGGGGGTGGGCCAGGGCAGGTTCACACCGTCTTCGATCATGCCGGTGTAATAGTTGGCGTTAGGCGCTCCTACGCCGATGCCATAAATCTTGTCGACAGCGTCGTTTGTCTCGACGAGTTTCATAGTCTCGGTGTACAGCTCGTCGATGTAGTCGTTTATGTCATTGTGTTTACGAGTCTTGATGGAATTGCTGGCGATAACTGTACCGCGAGCGTCGACGATGCCGAACACCGTGTTGGTGCCCCCCATGTCGATTCCGATTACATAAGGTTTGCTCATGATATACTTAGGTTGTTGATGGTTACTGACGCAAAGTTACTTATTTTAATGAATAATCAATCGTTTATTGATGATTTTTTTTTATAAATCCTGTTAATTGCTTACTTTGTTCTTTAACCGGTAACGATTTAACTCATAAAATATAGCTAACTTTGCATTATGAATTCAAAAAGTTTTTTGACGCTTGTCATGCGTCTTTCAGTATATTTTCTGCCGCTGATGATGTTTTCCGCATGTCACGACACTCCCGGCCCCGACAATCCGGATGATGAGGTGTCTCGTACGGTGCTCGTCTATATGGTGGCTAACAACGACTTGGGGCAGAATGGATTTGCCACAGACGACCTGCGCGAGATGATGTCGGCCGTAAATGCAGGCGCTCTCGGCAAGAACGGCCGTCTGCTTGTCTACCGAAACTCTCACGACGGCGAGCCTGACCGCCTCGTCGAGCTGCTTCCCGACTCTGTGGAGCAACTTCTCGTCACTTACTCGGGCGACGGTCTGCTTTCGATAGATGTGGAGCGCATGCGCCGCGTCATATCCGATTCCCGCTCCATAGCGCCGGCCGAAAGCTACGGAATAGTGTTCTGGAGTCATGGCACCGGGTGGATTGAGGAGACTTCGTCGAGAGGCCCTCAACGCTCGTTCGGCCTTGACAACCGCAAACGTATGAAAATCACATCTCTCGCCGAAGCCCTGCGCCCCACTCCGTTCGACTGGATATATTTCGACTGCTGTCATATGGGTGTTGCCGAAGTGCTTTACGAACTGCGTGACGCAGCCCGCACGATAGTGGCTTCCACACCGGAGCTGCCTGTCGAGGGGATGCCTTACGATGTCAATATCTTCGAGTTCTTCAAGTCCGATGCCGACATGGTGAAAGCGGCATCCAACACTTACGATTACTACATGACCGACCCCCGCGCCACAACACGCTCGCTGGGTATTGCCGTTTACGACATGGACAAATTCGAGGCATTGGCCTCGGCTACGGCCGACATAATGTCTTCAGGCCTTTCGTTGCCCGACGATTATGTCAGGGTCAGGTATGGACGCGGTTCGCTGGCTTCGACCATCTTCGATATGCGCGACTATATAATGGCTCTGGGTCCTGAATCCTCGCTTCTCGGCCGCTGGCAGCGTGCGTATGACGACGCTGTGGTGTATCATGCGAGCACTCCGGTGTGCTACGGGCTCGACATGAGCAAGTTCACCGGCATGGGATGTTATATAGTCGAAGGCCGTGACGACATAGTGCGAGGTTACGAGAACTACCAGTGGTATCGTGACGTTACCAGTCTGAATCCTAATTTAAAATAACCGCCATTCAAATATATGTTACAGACCGACACTATCATTGCCGTGAACGATTCCACGGCCACGCTTGCTTCCGGTAACGGCAGCGAACTGTCATTATTAAAAAACATGTCGTTTGACGACATCGTCTCCAAGCTTGCCCACGACATAAGTTCATTCTTCATATCGCTTGCCATCGCTGTGGCAGTCTTCTATCTGGGCCGGTTTATTATCCGCAAGCTTTATTCGTTTGTATCGGGAATTATGGTCAAGCGAGATGTCGACCAGTCGCTGACCACTTTTATCCTTTCGCTTGTCAGGATTATACTTTACTTTATCCTGATAGTGACGGTTATCGGCATCCTGGGCATCAATACCAGCTCGTTCATAGCTTTGTTTGCCTCTGCCGGTGTTGCCATTGGTATGGCTTTGAGCGGAACGCTTCAGAACTTCGCCGGAGGAGTACTCATACTGTTGCTCAAACCGTACAAGGTGGGTGACTTTATCGAGACCCAGGGATATTCGGGCACTGTGCGCGAGATACAGATATTCTCGACCATTATCTGTACTCCCGACAACAAGACCATAATCATACCTAACGGCGGTCTCTCCACAGGCAGCATCAACAACTGGTCTCACGAGCTCTACAGGCGTGTAGACTGGACCGTCAGTCTGGCTTACGGCGATGATGTCGACGTGGCCAAGGCTGCTATTATGGCAATGCTCAAAGATGACAAACGCATACTTAGCGGAGAGCTTGAAAGCAAGGCTCTGAACAGTACGATCAACGCCGATCCCACAGTCAACCTTGCCGAACTCGCCGAAAGCAGCATCAACTTCGTGGTACGCGCCTGGGTTGCCAAAGCGGATTATTGGGGCGTTTATTACTCGATCAACGAGCGCATCTACAAAGAACTTCCGTCACACGGCCTGAACTTCCCCTTCCCTCAGATGGATGTCCACGTGGTCAGCTGACCGCATGAGTCAGGCTATAACGGTCTCGTCAGCATTTGCCGTCTCGGCTGCACCATGATGTTCAAACATTGTTGTTTCCGACCATATATTGTAGGGGCGTACGGCTCGTGCGCCCAAAATGAAATATGGTATTAAATATAACATGGGGTTGAATATGGGATTGCATTGTTATTCGGTTCAATAAAATCCGTGAAATCATATGTTCTAAAACATGAAATCTTTATGGTCAAGATTTTTGAAATATTACGTATTAGTGTTACATTTGCGAATCCATAACCTCCAGCCCATGAATACACCAATCCAATCACCATGACAACGAATCGTAAA